>JAURQI010000074.1 GCA_030836155.1 Crocinitomix sp. | reverse complement strand
TTATAAGTTTATGAAGCTGTTCGTCTCCAAGATGTTCGTATAATGTTTTGACGTTCGTCATGCAGAAGTTCAGTTGATTATTATTTATGTAAAATTAAATTATCTTTACCTTAACATGAGTAATAAAATAAAATATCTCCTCTCGTTGAGTATTTTATTCAGCCTCCATTCGTGGAGCCAAGGATTTAAAATGAACTTCTCCAATTCCTTTTCGGATTGTTTTGGTGCTGTTGAGGTGTTCGATTTTAATCAACCCTCTCGAGTCCAATTTCCTGGAAACTATGGCATACGGGATGATTTTATTGAACTTGACCCATATTTTCACGAAGTAAATTCAGTTTGGCTCAGGTTGGAACCGCATGTGGAGGGGAGTTTTGAATTCGTTATTTCAACAGAAAACAATGTAGACTTTAGTTACTTTCTATTCCGTTCATCTGATAACTCTTTTTGTGAAAAATTAGAAGCGGATCGTGTATCTTCTCTTTTATTTCAAAATTCATCTTACCGAACGAAAGGAGCTGCTGATCAAGGCGGTGAAGGTTTTAAAGGCTCTGTTGAGACAAAAGCAGATGATATATTTTACCTGATGATACATACCAATTCAACTTATAAAGGACAGGTGACAGTCAAATATAAACGCATTGGTAAGCTGGAGCGAACGCAGTCGGTTGTGCAGGATTTTAGACGGAATAAAACGGGTAAATTCTTACGCGTTAGAATTCGAGATAAAGAAACAGGAGAACCTGTAGAGGCCAATATGATTATTAATGGCGTAAAAAGAGATAATGATTTGTTCATGGGGACGGATTTCTTGTTTGATGCCACGACCGAAAAAGAAATGCATATCGAATCGAATACAAAAGGTTATTTTCTCTTTGTTAAAGATTTTGAAACCAAAGATGGGCGTGGGAAAAACATGGAGATTTTACTTGAGTTAGAGCGATTGTCACCAGGTAAAAGACTAGCTCTTCAGAATATTAAATTTGAGCAGGATTCAGATGATTTTTTGCCAATCGCCTATCCGGCTTTAAAGCGATTGTTAGACTTTATGGCATTAAATAGCGAAATTAGAATAGAGATTCAAGGTCACGTAAATGCGCCCGGAATGGAAAACGAGGGAAGAATTAAGTCGCTATCAGAAAAAAGAGCGAAGGCAGTCCGTTCCTTTTTGAAAGACAATGGAATTGATGGTGACAGAATAGAAGTGAAAGGATATGGAAATACGCAAATGATTTTTCCAGAACCGAAATCGATTAAAGAAGAAGAAGCCAATCGGCGTGTAGAAATAAGAATTATTGATTAATGGGACAGATATTGTCGATCGAAACAGCAACACGGACATGTTCAGTTGCAATAGCTAAGGATGGGGAATTATTAGGTTATCAGGATTTTCATTCGGAGCAATATTCACATGCTGAAAAGTTAAATTCAATGATGATTGATCTAATGAAAGAACTTTCACTTTCATGGGGTGACATTGATGCTATTGCAGTAAGCGAAGGGCCTGGTTCTTATACAGGGTTAAGAATTGGCGTGTCGACGGCAAAAGGTTTATGTTATGCACGTTCGCTTCCGCTTATTGCCATCAATTCATTAGCATCATTAGCATCTTTAATTGATGCGAACGAGTATAACTATCGTTGTCCAATGTTTGATGCGCGTCGAATGGAGGTATATGGTGCTATTTATGATAAGCAGGAAGATGAGATCATGAAAACACAACCGGTTCTGGTAGACGAATTTTCTTTTTTAGAGTATTTAGAAAAAGGAAAAGTGGCCTTTTTCGGTCCTGGTGCAGAAAAATGTCAAGCTGTTATTCAGCATAAAAATGCTCATTTTGATCTAGAAACTGAAGTCAGTGCGCGAGGTATGGTTGATTTAGCAGAAAGAGCTTATCGATTAGCGTCTTTTGTGGATGTCGCTTATTTTGAACCCAATTATTTAAAAAGTTTTATTGCTGGGCCTCCCAAAAAGCTACTTTAATATGAGAGAACTCCCCGTCATCTCACGCGGCTGATCAAGGCCCATTAATTCGATTATGGTAGGAGCAACATCCCTTAACGTTCCGTCATTTAATTCTTTAACATCCGTATCTAGAACAATCACTGGGACTGGGTTTTTTGAATGTGCTGTGTTCGGGCTGCCGTCAGAATTAATAGCAAAGTCTGAGTTTCCATGATCAGCAATAATAATGAATGCATAGCCTAATGATTGCCCCATTTTGACGACTTCTTCTACACAACTATCAACTGTCTCTGCTGCGGTTAGAATAGCTTCATAAACACCCGTATGTCCAACCATATCTGTATTAGCAAAATTCAAGCAAATAAATTCAGGTTGATTGGATTTCATCTCTTCACAGACAGCATCTCTGATTTCGAGAGCACTCATTTGCGGCTTCAGATCATAGGTAGGAACAGAAGGAGAGGGAATAAGAATGCGTTTTTCTCCGTCAAACTCATTTTCTTGACCACCCGAGAAAAAGAAACTGACATGCGGATATTTTTCCGTCTCAGCTATGCGAATTTGATTGAGTCCATTTTTAGCGACGACTTCACCCAATGTGTTTTTTAGGTTCGCCTTTTCAAAAACAATCTGCACATCTTTAAATGACTTGTCATAATTGGTCATCGTCACATAATGCAACTTTAGCGGTTGCATTTTATAGTCGGGAAAAGATTTTTGAGTTAAAGCCATGCTAATTTCACGACAACGGTCCGTACGAAAGTTAAAACAGATCACAATATCACCTTCTTCAATTGTTTTGATAGGTTGATTGTTTTCTGTCAAAACAACCGGTCTGATAAACTCATCAGTGACACCTTCAGCGTATGAATTTGCAATGGCTTCTTTCGCTGATGTTGCAAAAACACCCTCGCCTTTTACCATTGCATCATAAGCTAGTTTAACGCGCTCCCAGCGGTTATCACGATCCATTGCATAATAACGACCAGAGATGCTAGCAATATTACCAATACTTTTTGCTAAATATTGTTCTAATGTAGCAATATGGCCAGCGCCAGTTGTCGGATTGCAATCTCTTCCATCCGTAAAAGCATGAATAAATACTTCCGGTATATTTTGCGCTTTTGCAAAATCACAAAGTGCATAAAGATGTTCCGCTGAAGCGTGAACACCCCCATCTGAAACGAGTCCCATTAAATGAACGGGTTTATTGTTTTGACGTGCCAAAGCAAACGCTTTTAATAGCGTTTCGTTTTTCTCGAATTCTCCATCAGCTATGGACTTATTGATACGGCTTAATTCTTGGTAAACAATACGGCCCGCACCAATATTAAGATGACCGACCTCAGAATTTCCCATTTGTCCTGCTGGCAAACCAACGTGTTCGCCATGCGTCAATAATTCGGCGTTAGCCACATTCTTTTCCAAGCTATCCATAAATGGGGTTTTAGCATGAAAAATACCGTCAGATTTACTGTGATCACCATGACCCCAACCATCCAATATAAGTAGTGCTACTTTTTTCATTTTTTTAATAATCTTATTTCTGCAATTAGACCTGCTGGACTATTTTGTCTAAAACGGATTTCACCATCGTGTTGCTCCACTAAATAACGGGTTATGTATAGGCCTAATCCAGTACCTTTAGATTTACGCGTCATTTCATTTTCTTCTCGATAAAATTTCTGAAAAACAAGCTCACGCCTATCCGCTGGAAGCCCGATGCCTTGATCTTGAATTTCAAGATGTACATGTTTTGGTTCATCTTTTAAGATAACACTGATGGTGGAACCAGCAGGGCTATATTTTGCTGCGTTTTCAAGTAGGTTGATCAAAACACGCTCAAATCCAATGGGGTCAATTGGGAAAGCAACAGAATTGAGTTGATAATCCAATTGATGTTCTTTCAAAATCGTTTTTTCCAAGACCGCAACTCGATCTAAAATAAATTCATCCAATGCTGCCTTTTGTGGGTCAATAAAATAATTGTCATTTTCGATTGAACGGGTTAATAAGATATTATTCACCAAATCATTTAAACGATTCATTTCTGTAAGCGAGCGCTCATATATTTCCTCTTTCTTTTCTTCATTTAAGGAGCGTTTCTTTAGGGTTTGCAAGAAAAGTTTGACCGAGGCAATGGGAGTTTTTAGCTCGTGACTTACAGATAATATGAAGTTTTCTTGTTGTTTGATCAGGTCTCTTTCTCGACGATAACTCCTGAGAATAAAATAAACGCCTATCAGCAGAATAATCATAAAGACACTGCCTTCTCCAAGCAACATCAGCGTCTTTTTTCCTAGCGTTTCTGTATCCTTATACGTTTCTGTGTAGAGACTGTAAATGAGATATAACCACCAACTAAATTGAAGGGTGATGTAGATTACAAGGACGTAAATCAGAAAAACTGGATTCTTCAACCTTTTGCTCAACATGATACTACAAAGTTAAAATAAAAAACGCCGTCGGAGTTGGTCCGACGGCGTTAAAGTTTTTATTGTTGGATGATTAATGTTTGACAATTAATTTTTTTGTTGTTGTCTGCCCATCCAAAATCAAGTTTACAAAATAAGCGCCTGGAGCAAATACAGATGTATTTAATTCTGAAGTTGTATTGATGGCAACTTCTTGTGCAACTTCTTGTCCTAAAAGGTTAACAATACGAATAGTCGTTCCCGGTGTTATTCCATTAATAACAACAAACGTATTTGCTGGATTAGGATAGATTAAAATACCGGACTCATTTTCACTGATGCTAGCATCAGATGCGTCTACAATAAATTGAACCGAATCAGTATTACATGGGCCATAGGCATAAAACCAGACATCATAGGTTCCGGGAGCATCATATGTATGCGATGGATCCATTTCAGTTGATCCTGGAGAGCCATCTCCAAAATCCCAGAATACAGAATCTTCATTTGTTGGTGTTCCTAAAAAATCAGCTGATAAACCAGTGCTCGTAAAACTTCCTGCTGCAATGGTTGAATCCAACACAAGAACTGACTGTGTCAATTCAACAGCGCAAGAAGAATCAGCAAAAACATATCTTGCAAGCGTATCGATCAGCGTTGTTGTAAAGGTTCCTGATTCTTCAAATGTATGACACAGCGTTGCTAAATCATCATTTTGAAAACCATCTCCCCAATCCCATCTAATATTTTGTAAAGGATCGCTGTAATCCCTATTATAGTGCGGATCCGAAAAGTTCGCAACTTGTACATACTCAACACAAGTTGCACTCACAATATTTGGGCAAACTTCATCTCCTGTCAAAGAAAAACCATCGTGAAGCTGAAACTCAACCAATGGATTAATTAAGTAGTCAATGTCATAAGCAGGTCCAAATACCGGTAATGTTGCATACCAACCTGTAAAGCTTGGTGCCGCCGGATTTTCATAATAAGCAAATGATACACCCTCACCATCACCATCTCCTCCGGGATCATTCGTGATAATTTTTAATGAGTCATTCGTGAACGTATATAATGCAACGACATAATCTTCCGTGACTATAACAGGATCATCAAAATGACTATTGACTTCGATATCCGGCAATAATGGAGTAAATTCTGTATGGAGAACATAAACTGTATCTCTTGCTAATTCAACGCCTATAGAATCAAGTGCTTCGTCATAGTCATAGAGTACGGTGACGACGGGAAGTGAATCTAATGTTTCATTATTTTGAAAGCTGTAAAATTGCAATCCGCTTACTTCGATCGGCTGGTTGGCATGAAAGCGCTGCGCACGCCCAGCATAAGGGTTGAAATCAGAAGCATCTCCTGTTCTTAATTCCTCAAAATAAACATCTGTTGTTTTGGCCAAACCAACATAATTGTTAAAATATGGTCCACAGGTGTCTAATGCCGTTTTGGTAAGGTTTGTAAAACTTGGGTTATTGCTCAAAAAATGACTTTGTGGAGCGCTTAAGTCAGTAATTTGACTGAAGCCTAAAGTGATTGTTGAGAATAAAAAGAGGAAGGTAAAGATTCTTTTCATAGCAGGGGTGTTTATCTAATAATACGCAGATAAT
>JAURQI010000006.1 GCA_030836155.1 Crocinitomix sp. | reverse complement strand
TTGTCGGTGCACATAATCATGATTACGGTCCATCAGGAATTGGAACGGGCTATCTATGGAACCGAGGAAAAGCTTATGTTTTTGAACGCTCAGGAGGAGTATGGTCTGAAATGCAAACTTTATCCTCTCCTGTTCCTAAAGCATGGGATCGATTTGGTTATGCGGTTGATATCGACTCTAACCTAATGGTAGTTGGTGTTTACGCGGAAGACGAAAGCGAATTCGACGCAGATCCATTAATGAATGCCGGTGGTGCATACATTTTCGAAAATATCATGGGCACATGGACGGTTACTCAAAAATTAGACGCGAGTGATCGAACAGCTGGAGATCATTTCGGACGAGATGTTGCATTGGATGGAAATTATTTAGTCATCGGTGCTGAACAGGAAGATTTAAATGAGTTCGGAGACCCCGATGTAGATTCATTATCTAATTCCGGAGCTGCATATGTTTTTGAAGTTGATGGTGGTGGTGAATGGACAGAAATTCAAAAACTCGTTCAGAGTGACCGGGATAATGAAGACTTGTTTGGTGAAACGGTGGCTATTTCTGGACATACCATTTTTATTGGTGCTTGGCAACAAGACTATGATGAAGATGGCGGTGCTTATGCAGAAGATGCTGGAGCTGGATATTTCTTTAGCACTGAATTCTGCACCCCATCTTTTGTCGATCAAGACGTTACCATTTGTTTTGGAGAGTCATTAATGGTAGGAGATATCGAGCACACCGAAACAGGGACATATATAGATACCATTCCTTCAATTGACGCTTGTGATAGTATTGTAACTACTGAATTATTAGTGGAAGATTTAATTACCAATAGTCAGGACGTTAATATATGCTTTGGAGAGTCCTATGAAATTGGCGACAATGTATATGAAGACGCAGGTGACTACATTGATACACTAACTACTGACTTGGGCTGCGACAGTGTTGTATTCACCACATTAGAAATTGGTGAGGAACTATTCTCAGAGCAAGAATTGACGATCTGTTTTGGTGAGTCGGTCATCGTAGGAGGGTCTGTTTACACAGAGTCTGGTGAATTTGAGGATGTGTTAGAAGGTACAGGAGGATGCGACAGCACGGTAGTCACTGTGCTTGAAGTCTTACCTGAAATAGATGTAACGATTGATTATGAGGATGTGATTACGCTAACGGGAGGTGACCCTGCCGTTGAAACGACAACTTTTCAGTGGGTATCTTGTCCAGACTATACACCAATTGACGGTGCTACAGATCAAACGTATACCGCTACTGAAAATGGGGAATACGCTGTCATCATTACCGATGGCGTATGTAGTGACACTTCAGATTGTGTTGTGGTTTCTAATGTAGGAATTGCATCATCTAATTTAGACGGTTTGAGTATCTATCCGAATCCGAGTAAAGGTGAGTTTACTATTTCTTGGGAGGGAAGCCTTGACCTCGAATTAACGATTATGAATCAACTAGGACAAGTCGTTTTAACAAAAAGCCTAAATCAGAATACAAATCTGATTCAGTTGACTGATATTGCCCCAGGGACTTATATAGTAAAATTAGAAGGTAACGAAATTAACAGCATTTCTAGAATCGTTATCGAGTAATTACTTAGAATATATATCTCGTTAAAACCGAATGTGCAAGACAATTGCCATTCGGTTTTTTTTGCCCCTTAATTATCGCCATTCAAATCAAAATCATCTAAAATATCGGTATCGTCTCCTGATATGATATCCTTATGCGCAAAAAATATGGCGGCAACGTAAAGCGGAATTGATAGAGCGGCGATATATCGAAAATTAGGATCCATTCGAAACAAATTGGGAACGATGATACCTGCCATGAACAAAATAATCGCCGAAGTTTGTAAAATCCTTGCCAGTCCGTTACTCTTTACCGGATTCATAACGCCACCTCTGCGTTTAGCATAGACAGCCAATAAATTACTCACAATAATAAAACCAATTAAGATAATCCAAAACGCTATACCTCCAAAAGATCGTAGGTCTATGAAACGCAATTCACGGACTACAAAATAGATCACAAAGCATAAATGCAATACGTTCATTGCAAGGTAAATACTATTCGATTGTTTACTATTCACTTCTACTCTACTCATTAAAAAAAGCCTTCTTAAAACAAGAATTACAGGGTCTTCATTGTATAAAACTATCAACTCATTGAATAGTTTCAACAAACGTGAAGTATTTCTCCCAAATACCACCGAGCATAGCGTATCCATCAAATCCCAATTCTTCGAATATTTTTATTTGGTCATTATTTACTTCACCCATTGCAATCACTTTTTTATTCGTTTGAATTAAAAACGATTGGAGTATTTCCGGATCATTTATTGAACTGCTGAGATCTATATTTGAACTGCTGTAAAAAACATAATCAGTATGGAAAGGTAGGCTTTCTATATCTCGAAAGTTTTGCGCGGTAAACGTTACGAGATCAGGTTGAATGCCCTTTATCATTATTCGCCCATTTTTCACGCAGAAGTCTCGAATGTCGCAAGCCGAAGTTAACTCATCTTCAAAAGACAATTCTGCCATATCCCTTCTATTCAAGTTGACTCCGGCAAGATCGAACTCCTTTATTAAATCGCGGTGATTATGCAAAATAATCTTATGATGGTATTGAGGAATGAGTTCTAGAAAGTTAATGAGTTCATCTCTTGAATAATCGGGTTTTTGAACATGTAAAAAATCCCATTCTTCATTCATTAGATTCTCAATCAAACGCGTTTCATGGGGTAAAGCTTGAGGATACGTGAAAAGGATTTTAATCATGATATTGTCTTATTGGCTGTACATACTAAGTTATTTCTTCGTTTCAATTTACACTTCTTCGTTCATTGAAGCAAAATAAATTTAGTTGGATTCGTAATGATTTTGCTATCCTCACCACCTTACTTTTCAATAATCAATTGAAAACCTATATATCCCCCGTCAATTGACGTATCCGCAAAATTAATTCTTTCGAATCTTCATTCCAATCATCCAATACCAAGCCTTTAATGTCCGCTTGATTAAAAATATCTGTAAATTGATCTAGACCTTTTACATTCCCTATCAAAACTGGCGTGTTCAAACTCAATAAATCCCATCCATATTCGCTTTCTCTTGACAAAAGGGACTTTAAATCAGGAATGCTTTCAATTGATTTTGACAAATTACTTCCTGAAATATCATATTGAATATAATCTACTTTTGCCAATTCTAGGTTCTTACAATCAGCAATGGTAAATGCCGCGGCACCCACTTCAATATCTGGAAAGTTCATTTTAAAAGCCGCAATATCTTCTGAAGGTTTGGTAAAAAACACGCGATTACCGCAGGTTGTCTGATAATCTTGAGGGGTGACTAACTCCAAAACAACCCTATTCTTTTCCCAACCTTTCTGTTCGGCAAGTATTCTATCTTCTTTAAAATTATTGAACGGAATTCGAATCGCATCAATCGATATATTATCCGATTGCTCGATCGCTTTTAATCCAACTTGAATCTCAAATTTATTCAACGTCATTCGGTTTCTCTAATGACTCGTAAAAATGCTTTAACGAATTAACGATTTGCGTAAATTCATTTTTTACTTGATTGACACCTATAATACCACCCGCATAACCTTTAGCCATTTTGGAAAAAGTCAATGTCGTGCCGTGCATACTCGAATCGATTTTTACAGTCCAAGCAAAACGCTTCGCAAAAGCACCGAAAAGAATCCGCATAATCTGACTTCCTTTACCGTATGTCGCATTGGTTTTGGTCCCAGCTTCTATTTTATCGCCTTTTTGCAATAAATACTTCTCAAGCTTCGCGCCTAAGTCCTCTTCACTGATACTTGAAAAATAAAATGTAGCGTCGTTTTTTGTAATAACTGGTTCTAATGTTTTATCTAGTATTTCGGCGTTTTGATTGCTTTCCATCTTTTATAGTTTTAAAGGTTCTAGTTTAATTTTGGCATCATAAAATCTTGAAGTAGCTTCTTGAAAACTATCCGTAAGATCTGAGACATAAAAATGATTCTGTCCCGATTTTTTAGCGCTAAGCAAATTCTCCGTTTCAAAGATAGCTTTCATTTTATGTGCAACAATGGCGGTTGAATCATACAGCTTAACCCGCCCGTTAAAAAAAGCGTTTATCTCCTTTCGGATCAAGACATAATGTGTACATCCAAGAATGAGTGCATCGATATCATTAAAACGCGAATGACTTAGGTAGTTTTCAATGACAGCGTGACTGATTTTATCTTCGCTAAAACCCTCTTCTATCATCGGCGCTAATAAAGGTGTAGGCAGCACTGCCATCTCCATATTTGGATTTCGACGCTTCATTTTCTCCTGATAAACACCAGACTCTACAGTAGTTTTTGTGGCAATTAAGCCCACCTTATGATGATTACCATCAGCTACGATCGCCTCAATAATAGGGTCAATAACATTAATAACGGGAACAATTCCTTTTAGACGATCCCTCAATTCTTCATAAGCCACCGCTGAGGCCGTATTACAAGCTATTACAATCGCTTTACAGTTATTTGCTATAAGGAAGTCAACTATATTTTTTGAATAGCGCAAAACGGCTTCTTGAGACTTATCTCCGTAAGGCAAGTGGACGGTGTCCCCAAAATAAATAAATCGTTCATTGGGTAAATAATCGGATATGGCTTTTGCCACGGTCAATCCTCCGATTCCTGAATCAAATATACCTATTGGTTGCTCCACTAATTGTTTTTGATGATGTCTAATATAATCGGAAATTTGAGATCCTGCAAACCTGTATCTCGGTTTAAAGCATAAAAAAAGGTCATTTGCATAATACAAATGACCTTGAGTCTTTTTATGATTCTCCTGATTTATTCGACTGGATTTTCCCCTTCTAATCGTAACATTTCAATAATGATTTCATTGGTCACATCTGTCCCTTTTGTTGGGTTAATCCAGAAATTACCAGCTTCTTCGGTATAGTAAAAGATATAATCTAAACCTCTTCTTTTACCTACAATATCAACAGCTTTATCAAACCATTCCTGAATTGGACCCGAGTAGCGAGAATTAATTACCTGTAAATCATTTTGAATTTTCTGCTGCTTCTCACCACTCAACTGCTCTAACTGTTGCAATTCTCTTTGTTTTTGTTCCAATAGGATCTTTGGAAGTGTGTCTCCCCCTTGCATCAATTCCATATATTTTCTCTGATACTCACCTTCTAAATATTTCATATCAGATTCAAATTCTTTTTGCAAGTCTTCAGACTTTTTCATGGCCTTTTGATAAGTCGCCAATGTATCCATCACAGATTGATAATCTAAATGTCCAAATTTCTGAGCATTCGCTGAAAACGCTCCGAAAAATACTAATGCGATTAATGTTATAATTCCTTTTTTCATTTCTTCAATTTCTTGTTTCAATTAGTTATTATCAATTTTGATGCCCATTTTCCGAATTACCTGATCACTGATATCATATTTAGGATCAGCAAAGAGGAGATTGGACTGATTCGCCTTGTCAAAAACAAAGGCCAAATTTCGATCAGAAGCGATCTCCTGTATCGCGTTAAAGATCTTATCCTGAATAGGTTTAATGAGTTCTTCTCGCTTAGCAAAAAGATCTCCTCCAACTCCAAAACGTTTCTTTTGCATTTCTTTAGCTCGCATTTCAGATTCATTGATTTCTTTCTCCCGTTGCTTCTTTATCTCTGCTGGGAGCAGAATAGCCTCAGCTGCAAAATCTTTTCTTTTCTTCTCTACATCAGCAAAAAGTGTTTCAATTTCTTTTGCCCATTCTTCTGAGATTTTATCTAATTCCGTTTGTGCTTCAGCATATTCTGGCATCTGACTCAAAATATACTCTGTGTCCACATATGCGTAGCGCTGGCCAAAAACAGTGGAGATCATGCCCACCATCAGGAAAAATGCTAATACTACTTTTTTCATGTACCGATTGTTTTAACCATTTTCGTTAAACAGAAAACGGCGAATTTACTATTTTCTTATAAATCTCCAATATTCATTCCAATAATTGGGAAGAAACCGAAAGTATACCCTTTAGTTGTCGCACCCGGATCGGCTTCAGGTGAACCAAAACCTGCTGCTGAAGGATCCAAAGGATCGAATCCCCAAGCAAAGTCAACTCCTAGCATACCAAACATTGGTAAAAACAGACGAACTCCAAAACCTGCTGATCGCTTTACATTAAACGGATCAAATTTATTGAAGGAATCCCATGTATTTCCGGCTTCAGCAAACATCAACGTATAAATTGTGGCACTCGGATTTAATGAAATTGGATAACGCAACTCCAATGAGTACTTCGCAATCACCGTTCCACCTGTTTCTGCTGAGACTGGAGTATTTCCAGTATAACCTCTTAAGGCAATAATTTCTCGGCCATCAAACTGCCATGTTCCATTCAAACCACTTCCACCCAAATAAAAACGTTCAAATGGTGAATACCCTTTAGCCGAAGTATAGGCGCCTAAGAATCCAAATCCGAACTTAGGGTGCAAGATTAGTTTTTTATCGTTAGTCAATGGCGCAAACCACTCTCCTGTAAACTTGATTTTATAATACTCTGCATATTTAAATCGTTCTTGATCCGTCATAGCAGCATAATCAGCAGCACCTAAACCATCAAAATAACTATAAGGCAATGTTGTTTTCGCGGTTAATACAAACTTAGATCCACTTTTAGGATAGATGGGGTCTCCAATCGAAGTTCTCGTTAATACTCCTTTTAATGAGATATTGTTTGAAAAGCCATCGGTAAAAATAAAATACTGTGAACGCTGCAAGTCGTAATATTGATAATTGAACTCACCATAGATTTGGAAGTAATCATCAGGCCATTTCAATCGCGAACCTAGTCCAACACCAATTGAAGTAATCGATGTTTGACTGTACAAATCATCATCACGATCCAAGCTATTGGTTAATAATGAATAAGAACTAAATATAGTGAATGACGTTGGTTTTTTACCCCCTAACCAAGGTTCCGTAAACGAGAGGTTATACGACTGGAATCCTCTACCAAAGGTTTGCCCTCTCAAGCTCAAACGTTGTCCATCGCCTGCTGGCAAAGGTTGCCAAGCACCTTTCTTAAAGAAGTTTTTTGTAGAAAAGTTATTAAAAGAAAGACCTAAGGTACCAATCAGACGTCCAGCACCAAAACCTCCCGAAAGCTCAATTTGATCTGATGATTTCTCAACGACCGTGTATTCAATGTCCACTGTTCCTTCCGTTGGATTAGGAATCGGCAAAACTCCAAATTGCTCCGGATCGAAATATCCTAAATTCGCCAATTCGCGTTGTGTACGGATAATGTCATTACGGTTAAATAAATCACCAGGTTTTGTTCTAATCTCTCTCAGGATTACATGATCATTTGTCTTTGTATTTCCTTTAATAATGATATTACGAATACGCGCTTCTTTACCCTCACTGATTCGCATTTCATAATTGATACGGTTATCTTCTGAAATAGAAGTTTCTACCGGTATAATATTAAAAAATAAATGACCTCTATCCATATACAGGGACGTTACATCTCTTCCGTCCTGACTTGAATAGAGACGCTGTTCCAATAAAGGTTTACTGTAAATATCGCCATTTTCGATTCCCATCAAAGTATCTAATTGACCATCTCTAAACTTTGAATTACCCACCCAAGTGATATCACCAAAATAATACTTCTCACCTTGATCGATATGGATATCAATGACCATATGTTTTTCGTCAATTTGATAGACCGAATCTTTAACGATAATGGCATCGCGAAGACCAATGGCATTGTACTTATCGATGATTATACCTTTATCTCTTTCGTATGCCGTGTAATTATATTTTGAACGTTTAAAGATCCGCATGATTCCTTTTTCCTTGGTATCCTTCATAGAACGACGTATACCTTTATCAGAATATGACAATTTGAATTTTGTTTTTTCAAAAAGTGAAGCTGATTCATCATCAGGCAGCACCTCGTTTCCATAAACATTAATCGCTTGAATTTTTACCCGTTCTTTCTTATCGATTACAAAGGTTACTTTTCTAGAATTATATCTTGCCGTATCGATTTTTTCAATGACCTCCACTTCAGTATTTAAGAACCCCTTGTCTTTATAATACCCTTTGATGATATTCTCTGAATTGGATAATAGCGACTCCGTTATGGTCGTAACATTCGGACGTAAATTCAGCGCCTCTCGGAGGTTTTCTTCTTCGCCTTTACGAATCCCTTTAAAATTGTACCCCGTCATTAGCGGGCGTCCTTTTAATTTGATGAGCAAAAAGATATCGTCACCAATAATCTTTTCGGCATAGATTTGAACATCTGAAAAGATTTCTTGCTCCCACAAGGTCTGAATTGCTTTCGAGACGTCTTGCCCTGGCACTGTAATTTCTTTACCTACTGTCAAGCCAGAAACAAGTCTTAGGGCATTATGATCTAAGTTTTCAACTCCTTCAATTTTAGTAGCTGCAATTGTATATTTCTTCGGTTGAAGAAAAGAGTCATCACCACCAATAACTTTTACATCTTCGAACTGCGCCTGTCCGATAAATGCAATAAAAATAAAGCTAAGGGAGATTATGATTTGTTTCAACATGCTTATTCTGGTTCGTTCAATTGTTCTCCGATCATTCCGAATCGGCGTTCGCGGGTTTGATATTCGTAAATGGCACGATAGAAATCTTCTTTCTTAAAATCTGGCCAAAAAACAGGTGTAAAATGCAATTCACTATAAGCCAATTGCCACAGTAAAAAATTACTGATTCTAATTTCACCACTTGTTCTAATCATCAATTCCGGATCAGGAATGCCGGCTGTATAAAGATTTTGATGAATCAATTCGTCATCAATATCCTCCAGCTCGATATCCCCATTCTTATATTTCGTTGCAATATTCTTAATTGCTTGCTTAATCTCAAGTTTTGCGCTGTAATTCAGTGCTAATACTAAAACTGTCCCTTTATTATCTTTCGTTTTCTCAATAGCTCTCAACAATTCAACACGACAACTTTCAGGCAAATCATTGGTATTACCAATCGTTAAAAGTCTGACATCATTATTGTTTAATGATTCGATTTCATTGGCAATTGTATTCACTAACAAATCCATCAAACCATCCACTTCCGCCTTTGGTCGATTCCAATTTTCAGTTGAGAAAGCATACAAAGTTAGATACTTCACTTTTACCTCGCTAGCAGCGGTTAATGCCTCCCTAACCGACTCAACACCTGTTGCATGGCCAAAGAGTCGCATTTCGCCCTTTTCCTTTGCCCAACGACCGTTTCCGTCCATAATAATGGCAACGTGCTCGGGAATATTATCTGTTTCTAGCTTTTCTTTGTAATTCATTATCTCGGGGACGCACAAATTTGCATGATTTTTTTCACAATTCCTCGTATTCCAAACGCGATTTCCTTCATTCTATTGTTTTATTAACAAAGGTTAACAGCAAAACCGCTTAATACGCTGAACTTAAATCTTTTTCATTTGTTAACTACCTTTCTTCATTCAACTTACTCCGCCGTGTATATCACGTCTACACCTGACTGATTGTTACAATCGAAATCTTAATGTATCCTAAAAACAAAAAAGGGATCGCCGTTTTGAGGTGATCCCTTCTCTTTAATAATTCTAAAACTTATTCAGCAAGCACAATGACACGGTCTTCTTTCACTTCAATAACACCGCCATTGATGTCAAATGAGAAGCTTTCGGTGTTTTTGTGCGTTTCGTTGTATTTACCGCTGTAACCAACTTCGACATTCTCTGCCACTAACTGATCTACTTTTACCGATCCAGCTGACAATGCTGAGATCAATGGTGCGTGACCTTTCAAGATCCCGAAAGAACCATCTAGCCCGGGTAAAACAACATGTGAAACGTTGCCTTTAAATAATGTTTCGTCAGGTGTAATTACCTCTAATAACATCTTAATTCAGTTTTTAATTTTCAGCGATCATTTTTTCACCCGCTTCAATTACATCATCCATGTTTCCTTTCAAGTTGAAAGCAGATTCAGGATACTGATCCACTTCACCGTCCATAATCATGTTGAAGCCTTTGATGGTATCTTTAATATCTACCAATACACCTTCAAGACCAGTAAACTGCTCTGCTACGTGGAATGGTTGAGACAAGAAACGTTGTACACGTCTAGCACGGTGTACAATCAACTTATCTTCTTCAGATAATTCATCCATACCAAGGATGGCAATGATATCTTGTAATTCTTTATATCGTTGTAATGTCAATTTAACACGTTGTGCACAAGCATAATGCTCTTCACCAACGATTTCCGGCGTAAGAATTCGAGAAGTAGAATCCAAAGGATCCACCGCTGGATAAATTCCTAACTCAGCAATTTTACGAGACAATACCGTTGTCGCATCCAAGTGAGCAAACGTTGTTGCTGGCGCTGGATCCGTCAAGTCATCCGCAGGTACATATACCGCCTGAACTGAAGTAATTGAACCGTTTTTTGTTGATGTAATACGTTCCTGCATCGCACCCATTTCAGTTGCTAATGTCGGTTGGTAACCTACAGCTGATGGCATACGTCCAAGAAGTGCTGACACCTCAGAACCTGCTTGTGTAAAACGGAAGATATTATCAACGAAGAATAAGATATCGTTACCCTTTTCATCTCCTTCACCATCACGGTAATATTCAGCCAAGGTCAACCCTGACAATGCCACACGTGCACGTGCCCCAGGAGGCTCATTCATCTGACCGAAAACGAATGTCGCTTTCGAATCTTTTAATTTTTCTTTATCTACTTTAGAAAGGTCCCATCCGCCTTCTTCCATGTCATGCAAGAAATCTTCACCGTAAGTGATAATTCCAGACTCCAACATCTCTCTCAACAAATCGTTTCCTTCACGCGTACGCTCACCAACACCTGCGAATACAGATAGTCCAGCGTATGCCTTTGCAATATTATTAATCAATTCCTGAATCAATACAGTTTTACCTACTCCGGCACCACCGAACAATCCAATTTTCCCACCTTTTGCATATGGCTCAATCAAATCAATTACTTTGATTCCAGTAAACAATACTTCAGTTGCAGTAGAAAGATCTTCAAACCTTGGAGCTTCGCGGTGAATTGGAAGTCCATTTGATTTATCCAAATCGCCAAGACCATCAATTGAATCACCAGTTACATTAAACAAACGTCCTTTGATTGATTCTCCTTTTGGCATTCTGATTGGTGCACCTGTAGCAATTACTTCCATACCACGTGTAAACCCATCAGATGAATCCATCGCAATACTTCTAATTGAATCGTTTCCGACATGCTGCTGCACTTCTAGGATTACCTTTGTCCCGTCCGCTTTTACAACTTCTAAAGCATCCATTATTTCTGGAAGCTCTCCACCATTGTCAAAACTTACGTCAATTACAGGACCTATCACCCTTGAAATCTTACCTTTGATAGTCGACATTACCTTACTTTTTTGAATAAATATTTAAATTTCGTGGTGCAAATTTAGTTCTTTTTATTTGTTGGCAAGGACTTGATGCTAGTTTTTTGCATAACTTTGAAAAATAGTTATGAACAAACCTGCTATTCATCTCATTAGTGGAACAGATATGGACCTATTGATCAAGGATTTTTTATCCGATTTAAATGTGTTTTCTGCGCTATGAAAGTATACCGTTCAGTAGATGAAATACCCTCAATTAAAAACCCTGTCGTTACACTTGGAACTTATGATGGGGTGCACCTTGGTCATCAAGAAATCATTTCGTTTCTAAAAAAGAACGCTAAAAGAACGGGGGGAGAAACGGTTCTGTTCACTTTTCATCCGCATCCGAGAATGGTATTATACCCAGAAGACCATGGCATGAAGCTTATCCAGTCAATTGATGAGCGTATTGAAAAACTTGAGCGATTCGGAATTGATCATCTTATTCTTTTTCCTTTTACTGAAGAATTCTCGAGGCTTTCTGCTACTGAATTCGTCAGGGATATTTTGGTTAATAAACTAAACGTTTCTATGATGACAATTGGATACAATCACCATTTTGGACGGAATCGCGAAGGAAACCTTGAGCTTTTAAAGGAGTTGGGCATTGTATATGACTTTAAAGTCGAAGAAATCCCTGCATTTCGCACAGGCGATATTAGCATCAGTTCAACTAAAATTCGCAAAGCCATTCAATGTGGTGATTTGCAAACTGCCAAGCTTTATTTAGGTGAATCCTTTTCTTTCAAAGGAAAGGTTGTAAGAGGAGATCAAATTGGAACAAAAATTGGTTTTCCTACCGCGAATATGCAACTATTAACTCCTCATCAAATCATTCCTACCAATGGTGTCTATGCTGTAAAGGTAAAATATGCTAACCGGACTATAAAAGGCATGATGAATATCGGTCAGCGACCTACCGTGTCTGAGCTAAAAGAGCAGCGTATTGAGGTTCATCTTTTCGATTTCAACGAGGACATTTATGACAACATTATTGATGTACAATTTATAGCGCGCGTCCGTGACGAACAAGAATTTGAATCCCTCGAAGCTTTAACCAATCAACTTAAAAATGATCAAGCCACTTGTCTTCATATGTTGGCTTAACCTTTTGGTCTCGCCTGGGTTTACGCAAAGCGAATCTGCAAAGGATAAAATCTATGATTCACTAGAGGAGGCAATGAAGGTTCATCCTGACTCTGTTTTTCATATAGATCTAAGCGGTAAGCGACTAACAGAATTACCCTCACAGGTTTTGGCTTTCAAAAATTTGATATCGTTAGACCTTTCTAAAAATAAATTGACTAGTCTGCCCGACTCCATGCTTTTTAAGCATATAGAGGTACTCAACCTAACCAAGAATAAATTGACTGTTTTTCCCTCCGTCATCTGTCAACAAACAACGCTAAAACAATTATTCCTCGGAAAAAATAAATTAGAGGCTTTACCTTCATGCATAGGACAATTGACAGAGCTCATTATTCTGGATGCTTGGTTTAATCTAATTGCTGAATTACCCGAAGACATGTCCTCACTGAAAAAGCTCAGAACGCTAGACTTAAGAGGCATGAATTATAGTGAAGACCAACAAAAGAAGTGGCAAGCGTTAATACCTTGGGTAAAAATTGAATATGACGTTGGGTGTGATTGTGGTTTGTAAGGACAACTTCGTGAGGCAAAAACAAAGCAATTAGATTCGATTACTTTCTTTTAATGCTTGTGAGAATCGTAGTCTCTTTCATTTACAAATTCTTACACCCATTGAATTTTTACATTCTCAACGATTTAGATTTCCATTTATTAAATCATCGCTGATATTCGATTTTATACGGTCAAGCAATTCGCTTATACCAGATCATTTACAAATTCCAGCAATTAACGCATTATTTCATCCGAAGAGTAAAAACCCATTCTATTTGCGGAAAACACTGAATCCTGACCAAGTTTTTAATTGGACATTTGCCCAAATTTTAAACTAAAAAATATGAAATCAATTAAACTAAAATTGAAGTTATTTGTCACATTTACTGTATTGGCAATTTCAAACAACTCAAACGCTCAGGCTTTTGAAGAAGGTGTTAGCATGGCATCTTTAGGATACGGTTTCCCAAACCTTTCAGCAACATGGATGAAAACATACTCTATTATGGATGCAGACATTCAGCAATCGTCTTTTGGACCTTTACATTTAAAGTTTGAATATGGTTTAACTGATAAATTAGGTATTGGAGCTTCATTTAACTTTACAAGCGCTTCAATAACAGAAGAGGTTTGGGATTACACAGAGAAAATAAGTTTCAACTCGTTTAAAGCCCTGATTCGACTTAACTATCACTATTTAGATCACGATAAAGTAGATTTTTATACTGGTATTGGAATGGGGTACAACCGAAATAATTTCAAGTTTGAAACTACAAATCCTAGCCTTGACATTGACAAAGAAGTTGCTATCTTAAATCAACTTTATAATGTTATTCCTTTGGGATTCGAGTCCACAATAGGATTGCGTTATTTATTCACAGATAACATAGGAGCATATATGGAATTAGGGTGGTCAAAATCGTTAATGCAATTTGGTGTTGTGGGTAGATTCTAATAAATAATTTTCATATTCAAAATAGAGAATGGTTGTTTATCTTTTGTGGGTTGCAACCATTCTCTTTTCATAAGATTTTAAATTCTACACCTTCATAAAGCCTCCCACTCAAATACTCCTGTTCATATTGCCCTTTGGTTGGATAAAGTATCGCTTTTTTCTTTAATTGAGTAAGCTCCATCAAGGTTGTATACCCAGCTCGAGAGATAATGGTCTCACTCTTAGCCATCAGCTCTGCTAATTCATTAGTAGATGGATTTATAAATGAAGGATATTCATTTAATTCAACCCCAACAAAAGCCCAATCGAGGTCAGAAACTTTCGCTTTTTCCATCATTCGGTTAAGGAAGTGTGATCGTTCTGGCTCTGGTCCAGAAAGAATCACCAAATAATCATGATTTTTTTCTATTGGGTAGGCAGGGAATCGATTCAAAGGACCTATAAAATCGATCGGAATGTCTAGGTTACGCTTGCTTAATAAACCTGTCAATTGATGATCTGCAAAATCGGGCACCCAGACTTGATCAAATTTTTCTAACCAATTTTTCAGCTTCCTGTTTACCAAAGCGCCTCCGAATGGAATTTGCAAATTAAGCTGATGGGTCAAGATTATTGATTTGATTTTTTCGTGATGAAATCCATAGCGATTGTCTGATATGATTAAATCAACCTTATTCTCTTGACAATAGTTTTTGACCCACTTCTTTTCAGAGCGAATAGCCCGCTTCATTTTCTGGAACTGAGAAAGTAATTGAACATATGTGTTTTTGCGACTATCCAAGGTAATTTGGTATCCTTCCAAATGTACGGTTTGAATCGTTGGAAATTCGCGCTTCATCCATCCTCTTTGTTTTTCATCACCCGCAAAAACTACTGTATTATCATTTATCAAAAGATCACGTACAATGCTGTAACAACGAGTTGTATGCCCCATACCCCAATCTAACGGGGCAATTAAAACACTTTGATTGCTGATATGATTTATCTGCTTAGACATAATGACGTCGAACAACAAGGTAATGTTTTTAAACAAAAAAACCGTCAGTCTAGACTGACGGTTTTAAATAGAACATCTAATAATTCTTAGCTTTCTTTAGTAATTGAAGCGCTCAAATATTCACGATTCATTCGAGCTATATTCTCCAGAGAAATCCCTTTAGGACATTCAACTTCACAAGCTCCTGTATTGGTACAGTTTCCGAATCCTTCTTCATCCATTTGTTCCACCATGTTCAATACACGCTCCTTCGCCTCAATTTTACCTTGCGGCAATAACGCAAATTGCGAAACTTTTGCCGAAACATATAACATTGCTGAAGCATTTTTACATGAAGCAACACAAGCCCCACACCCAATGCAAGTTGCCGCGTCAAATGCCTTATCTGCGTCAGCTTTGGGAATTGGAATTGCATTCGCATCCTGCGTATTACCCGATGTATTGATCGAAACAAAACCGCCTGCATGCTGAATACGATCAAATGCTGAACGATCTACAACCAAATCTTTTACAACTGGGAATGCTTTTGCTCTAAACGGTTCGATATAAATTGTATCACCGTCATTAAACATTCGCATATGTAATTGACAGGTCGTCACACCACGATCAGGACCATGCGCCTCACCATTGATGTACAATGAACACATTCCGCAAATTCCTTCACGGCAATCATGATCAAACGCTACTGGCTCTGTGCCTTCATTAATCAATTGTTCGTTTAAAACGTCCAACATTTCCAAGAAAGACATGTGCTCAGAAATACCAGAAACGTTATAGGTTTCCATTTTACCTTTCGACTGAGCGTTTTTCTGACGCCAAATCTTCAATGTTAAATTCATTCCTTTTCCAGACATATCTCTCTTATTTATACGAACGTTGTTTTAGTTCGATATCGTTAAACTCTAATTCTTCTTTGTGCAATTTAGCTTGACCTGGATCTCCTGTCCATTCCCAAGCAGCAACGTATTTATAATTTACGTCATCTCTTTTTGCTTCTCCTTTTTGCTCACCTGATTCTTCAACAGATTCTTCGCGGAAGTGACCTCCACAAGATTCATTACGATCTAATGCGTCCTTAGCAAATAATTCGCCTAGCTCTAAGAAGTCAGCCACTCGAATTGCTTTTTCCAATTCAGGATTTAATTCGTTTCGATCACCAGGAATTCGAACGCCCTTCCAGAACTCCTCACGGATTTTTCTGATCTTTTCTTGTGCTTCTGTCAAACCAGCGGCGTTACGAGACATCCCAACATTATTCCACATTACTTTACCAAGTTCTTTATGGAAATAATCAACCGATTTTGTTCCTTGAATGCCCATTAACTTATCGATTAAGTCATTAACATCTTTCTCTGCCTGGTCAAATTCAGGCGAATCAGTCGCGATTGGTCCAGTTCGAATTTCATCTGCTAAATAATCGCCAATTGTGTATGGCAACACAAAATACCCGTCAGCTAAACCTTGCATTAAAGCTGAAGCTCCTAATCTGTTTGCTCCGTGATCTGAGAAGTTCGCCTCACCAGCAGCATAACATCCTGGAATGGTTGTCATTAAGTTGTAATCAACCCAAATACCACCCATGGTATAATGCACCGCTGGATAGATCATCATTGGTGTTTTGTATGGATTGTCATCTACAATCTTTTCATACATCTGGAAGAGGTTCCCATATTTTGATTTGATTACTTCTTCACCTAATTCAGTAATTCGTTCTGCTGAAGCATTCTTTTCACCTTGAACAAGTGCGGCTTCTTTACCATAGCGCTGTATAGCTGATGAGAAATCCAAATAAACAGCTTCTCCTGTTTGGTTAACCCCATAACCAGCATCACATCTTTCTTTCGCCGCACGAGACGCAACGTCACGTGGAACTAGGTTACCAAATGCAGGATATCTTCTTTCTAAATAATAATCTCTATTTTCTTCAGCAATTTGAGTAGGCTTTAATTTGCCTGAACGAATCGCTTCAACATCTTCCATGTTTTTCGGTACCCAAATTCGACCATCATTACGCAATGACTCTGACATCAGCGTCAATTTCGATTGATAATCCCCTGATCGTGGAATACAAGTTGGGTGAATTTGTGTATAACAAGGATTTGCAAAGAATGCTCCTTTTTTATGAATCTTCCATGCCGCTGTTCCGTTTGACCCCATTGCATTGGTCGAAAGGAAGAAAACGTTTCCATATCCACCAGAGGCAATTACAACGGCATGAGCTGAATGTCGCTCAATTTCACCTGTAATCAAATTACGCGCAATAATTCCTCTTGCTTTACCATCCACAATTACCAAATCCAACATTTCATGGCGATGGTACATTTTAATTTTTCCTTTACCGATCTGACGATTCATTGCTGAATAAGCACCTAATAATAGTTGCTGTCCTGTTTGACCTTTGGCATAAAAAGTTCGGGATACAAGCACCCCACCAAAAGAACGGTTATCTAATAAACCTCCGTATTCTCTTGCGAAAGGCACACCTTGCGCTACACATTGATCGATTATATTTGCCGACACTTCTGCCAAACGATAAACATTCGCTTCGCGTCCTCGATAATCACCACCCTTTACCGTATCATAAAATAAACGGTAAACAGAGTCACCATCATTTTGGTAGTTTTTTGCAGCATTGATACCACCTTGAGCAGCAATTGAATGCGCTCGACGTGGTGAATCTTGGAAACAAAATGATTTTACGCTGTAGCCCATCTCTGCCAGCGAGGCAGACGCTGATCCACCAGCTAAACCAGTACCCACAACGATCACGTCTATGAGTCTCTTGTTCGCTGGATTTACAACGTTGATGTTATTCTTATGATTAGTCCATTTATCCTTAATAGGACCCTCTGGTATTTTTGCATCTAAAACTGACATCTTACTCAATATTATAAATGTGAAACGTAATGGAAAATTGCGATGAAGACGAAACCAAGTGGAATCACAATCGCATAAAGATTTCCTAATTTTTTAATGATCGGCGTATACTTGCGATGGCTGAAACCAACTGATTGAAAAGCTGATTGAAAACCGTGCAATAAATGAAGCATCAAGAACACAAATGAAACAACGTACAGACCGGTTCTAATAGGATCATGAAACTTCTCTTGTAGTTCATGGAAATAACGAAATTCACCCGAGGCTAAAAGACCAGACATATCGCCTTCAACATACTTAACTGTGATTTCTGGAATCCAAAAGTCATAGAAATGAAGACCTAAAAACGCCATTACCATCAATCCAGTGTAAATCATATTGCGTGACATCCAAGACGAATTCGTTCCTGGCTTATTCATTGCGTACTTAACATTGCGTGCCTTTTTATTTAGACGCTCCAAGTAAATCCCCATACCTAAGTGGAAAACCACCCCAAAAATTAAGATCGGCTGCATTAAGAATTGAATCAGCGGATTGGTGCCCATAAAATGGGATACTTCATTAAATGAATCCGGACTGATGACCGACAAAAAGTTAATTAGAAAATGTTGGAGTAAAAAAAGCAATAAGAACAAGCCCGACAATGCCATGAGCACTTTTCTTGCGATTGATGTTTTCATCTGTTTTTTGTTTGTTTTAGTTCTTTTTCAGCCTTCTACCAAGGCTAATTTGTGATTGGAAAGAATACCAAAAAACGCTTCTTTCGCCACACAAAATTAACGGTGTTTTAATTATTTACCATATAGAAGGCTTCTAATCTATTCTGAAAAGTTTTGTTTAGAATCATTCTAAATAAAAAGTAAGCTCCCATCATAGATATAACAAGGACTTCAGCGATTTGTTTACATGAACAAAAGCAAAAATTAAACGTTTTCTATGTGGCAATACCACAAAAACGGTATTTTTGCAAGAGATTTAATGCTTATTTATAATAAATCTAAACAAGAGAACATGATAACCGTTACAGATAAAGCAAAAGAAACTGCTGTCCGCATGATGCAAGAAGAGGGACATGACGGCTACTTCATCCGCGTTGGTGTAGAAGGAGGAGGTTGTTCTGGCCTGATGTATCAATTGACATTTGACAACCAAATGAACGAAGACGATAAAGAATTCGAACATAATGGAGTTAAAATTGTCATGAATAAAAAGAGTGTGTTATACCTCGCCGGCACAACATTAGACTACAGTGGTGGATTGAATGGCAAAGGCTTTGTTTTTGCCAATCCGAACGCCTCACGAACATGTGGTTGTGGCGAGAGTTTTTCATTATAAAAATCCATTCTTAAAATGGCAGCATATACAGAGGAAGAATTCGCAGAAGAATTAAAAAACCAAGAATATAAATTTGGTTTTACGTCAGAAATTGAATCTGACAAAATTCCTGCTGGATTAAACGAAGACATCATTCGTATGATTTCAGCAAAAAAACAAGAACCTGAATGGTTGTTGGAATATCGTTTAAATGCATACAGCGTTTGGCAAGAAATGACAGAACCTGAATGGGCACATGTCAAATACAAAAAACCTGATTTTCAAGCTATCTCTTATTTTTCAGCGCCTAAAAAGCAATATGAAAGTTGGGATGATGTAGATCCTGAAATGAAAGCGACCATGGACAAACTCGGTATTTCCATGGATGAGCAGAAAAAGTTAACAGGGGTAGCTGTAGATTTTGTGATGGACTCCGTTTCAGTGGCTACTTCTTTTAAAGAAAAGCTTGGTGAATTAGGTATTATCTTCTGCTCATTCAGTGAAGCAGTGCAAGATCATCCCGAACTGGTTAAAAAATATTTGGGTACCGTGGTTCCAACTCAGGACAATTTTTATGCGGCACTAAACTCCGCTGTATTTACCGACGGATCATTCTGTTATATTCCAAAAGGTGTTAGATGCCCGATGGAATTGAGTACTTATTTCAGAATTAATGAGGCGGGTACAGGGCAATTTGAAAGAACATTAGTTGTCGCAGATCAAGGAAGCTGCGTTTCTTATTTAGAAGGTTGTACTGCTCCTCAACGAGATGAGAATCAGCTTCACGCTGCAGTTGTAGAACTGATTGCATTAGACGATGCAGAAATCAAATACTCGACGGTTCAAAACTGGTTTCCAGGTGACAAAGATGGCAAAGGTGGAGTATTCAACTTTGTTACTAAGCGAGGGATTTGCCATACCAACTCTAAAATCTCGTGGACTCAAGTGGAAACAGGTTCAGCAGTTACATGGAAATACCCTTCTTGTGTTTTAAAAGGAGATAATTCGATTGGCGAATTTTATTCGGTTGCTGTTACTAACAATTTTCAGCAAGCAGATACGGGAACCAAAATGATTCATTTGGGAAAAAACACAAAAAGCACCATTATATCCAAGGGTATCTCAGCGGGTGAATCGCAAAACTCTTATAGAGGACTGGTTCAAATTGGATCGCGTGCGGACAATGCGAGAAACTTTACGCAATGTGATAGTCTTTTAATGACAGACAAATGTGGTGCACATACGTTTCCGTATATCGAATGCAAGAACAATTCTGCAAAACTTGAACACGAGGCTACGACTTCTAAAATTGGAGAAGATCAAATCTTCTATTGCCAGCAGAGAGGTTTATCTGAAGAAAAGGCGATCGGTTTAATTGTAAATGGATATTGTAAAGAGGTACTCAATAAGCTACCAATGGAATTTGCAGTTGAAGCCCAGAAACTTTTGGCTATTTCATTGGAAAATAGTGTTGGGTAATTTTGAGAATGAGTGAAGAGCGTGAAAAGCGACTTAAATAGAGACAAAAAGATTAATAAAGATTTAGATATAAATTGACATGAGCAAGATACTTATTGACATCAAAAACCTTCACGCGGAGATCGAAGATGAGGGAAAGAAAATCCTCAAAGGGTTAAACCTTACTGTAAAAGCTGGTGAAGTCCATGCGATTATGGGACCGAACGGAGCTGGAAAATCAACTTTAGCATCAGTCGTATCAGGAAAAGACGGCTATGAAGTAACAGAAGGAAGTGTTGAAATGGACGGTAAAGATCTTTTGGAATTGGATCCTGATGAACGTGCAAAGGAAGGTTTATTCTTGGCATTTCAATATCCGGTTGAAATTCCAGGCGTTTCAAATATCAATTTCTTGCGAACAGCAATTAACGAAATCAAAGAATACCGTGGAGAAGAAGCTGTTTCTGCTAAGGATTTTATGAGTATGGTCCGTGAAAAATCAAAACTCGTTGAATTGGACTCAAAGTTGGCATCACGAGCTGTTAATGAAGGTTTTTCAGGTGGAGAAAAGAAACGAAATGAAATTTTCCAAATGGCTATGCTTGAACCGAAAGTAGCCATCCTAGATGAGACAGATTCAGGACTAGATATCGATGCACTTCGCATTGTAGCGGCCGGTGTTAACAAATTGAGAAATGAAAATAATGCAGTAATCGTTATCACACACTATCAGCGTTTATTAGACTATATCGTTCCGGATTTTGTCCACGTATTAGCAGATGGAAAAATTGTAAAAACGGGAGACAAAAGTCTTGCGTTAGAACTTGAAGAAAAAGGATACGATTGGTTAACTACTGAAAACGCATAATTATGACCTTGACTCTTTCAAAGAAAATGGCCGAATTTACTTCGCGTTTGGAAACTCCACAAAACAACTACCAGCAGGCTGCTGCAGAACGTTTGGAAAATATGGATTTCCCTTCAACACGAGATGAATATTGGAAGTATACCCGACTCGGAAAGATTACAAATACAGCTTTTGAATTAGGAACAAAACTGACAAAAACAGATATTTCAAGTTTTCAAACTTGCGACAATATCATCACAATTGCTCAAGGTGAAATACGTGACGATTTAAGTAGTTTTAATGATCTATCCATTGTCGTTGAACGATCTTTCCCAGGTCAATTTGGTGTAAACAATGTTCGAAATGAAGAAAAAGCGACCATTTTTACAACCATCAATGATGCCTATTTCCGTGAGGAGGTGGTCATAACTATTCCAAAAAACACGGTTCTCAGTGCACCGCTGCAAGTTTTGGTTTTACATGAAGGCGATCAGATCATAAATATGCCGCGTTTGAGGGTTGTAGCGGAAGGATCTTCTGAAGCAACGATTATTATGACTACTGGATGTCAAGACAACTATACGCAATTCAGCAATTGCTTAATTGAATTAGATGTTGCTGCAAATGCTAAACTCACTTTCCAAAATGTTCAAACGGGCAATGATAATCATCTAACTATCACAACCATTGACGCACGACAAGCTGCTGACTCCAGACTAGCTGTCAACACGTTCACATTGAATGGCCTATTGGTGCGAAATAATGTCAACATTGCCGTAGATGGTCAGAATTGTGAAACACATATGAATGGTATGCTTGTCACAAAGGGAAAACAGCATGTTGATAATCATACTTTTGTTGATCATAAAGTTTCAAATTGTTTTAGTAATGAGAACTATAAATACGTTTTAGACGATCAGTCAACAGGTGTATTTAATGGAAAAGTGATTGTTCGTAAAGACGCACAGGTGATCAATGCGTATCAAAATAATGGCAATATCTTATTGTCTGATCAGGCTTCGGTTGATTCAAAACCAGAACTTGAAATTTATGCAGATGACGTGAAATGCTCTCATGGTTCAACTACAGGACAACTTGACGAAAACGCCCTGTTTTACTTGCAGACCCGTGGGATTTCCAAGGAGAAATCAGAGAAGATTTTAGTTGGAGCATTTATTGGTGACGTAATGGAAACTATTGAAGATGAAGCGACTAACCAATATATCAAAAATCATCTCCAAGAAGTTCACGGTTGGGATTCGGACATCGAAATCTAAACTGTTTCTGGTCTAAATAGTGTTATTTAGGATTCCAAAAATTTCGAATAAGTTCGCTAGTTTTCAATAAAAATTAGTGTACATTAGAGGTTTAAGTTGTGATTACCAACTCGAACCTATACCACATTCTTACACGTACGCTATTGGCAACTGTGTTTCTGATGCAATTCAATGCTGGATTTGCGCAGCTAGATGATCGTGGGGTAGAATCTGGCGGAACAATTGCTGAAGACGAAACCATCTGTTACGGCGATTTACCTGAAGGAATTCGCAACACAGCTTCTCCCAGCGGAGATATTGAAGGTTTGCTCATTTTTAAATGGGAAAAACGAACCGAAATGGGAAGCTGGGAAGTTATTCTAGGCGCAACGTTGCTCGAGTATTATCCTGGTCCTATTTCTGAAACAACTTACTTCAGAAGAGGATGCCGAGAAGAAATCCATCAACCTTGGACTTATTCCAATACCGTTGTTAAAAATGTCGTTCCGCATATTGAAGACGTCTCGGTATCTGTGACAGATATTATTTGCAAAGGAGAAAAAACAGGCACAGCCGTTGCTAATGTGACAGGCGGTACACCAGGCTTTCTTTTTGAATGGTCAAATGGAGATACAGGTCCTCTAGCCGAAGATCTGATTGCAGGTACTTATTCGGTTACTGCGCGAGACAATAATAATTGCGAATTTATTAAGCATGATATTGTTGTCCGTGAACCAGAGGTTTCTGTTGAAATTGTAGAATCATTTTCGATTCACCCAACTTGCCCTGGATTTGAGGATGGCTTTGCTTTTATTAATGTAGAAAATGGAGAAGCTCCCTATACTTTCGAATGGTCAAACGGAATGACAGAGCCTAACCTTTTTGGAGTTGGGGCAGGTCGTTATGACGTTATTGTCACTGATGCTTTAGGTTGTACTTTTGAGTTGAACGATCTTGAGGTGATTGAACCAGCAGCATTTGAACTAAGCACTACAAGCGCGCCTGTCACTTGCAATGGTATGACAGATGGAAGTGCAGAAATATCAGGAATCGGAGGAACACCTCCTTATGAGTTCTATTGGGAAGATGGATCTACCAGCCCATCGCGAAGTTCATTGAGCGGAGGAACACATGATGTGATAATCGTTGACATGAACGGTTGCTTATTTTTAGACAGCGTTATAATAACTGAACCAACAGTAATCGCTATGGACCCTTTTCTGATCAACAATAAACTTTGTAATGCATCAGTTAACATTCTCCCAAGTGGTGGCACAGCACCTTATGATTTTGAATGGGAAGACGGTTCCAGCATGAGTTATCGCACAGGACTTTGTCCTGGAGAATATACAGTGACCATGTCAGATTCTTTCGGATGTGAGCAAGAAGAAACCATTACGATTTTATCTGTTCCTAAAAACGAAACGATAAAAATTGAAATCGTTAGCAATCCTTATGTTGAGACGGAAGGAATTCGCATTACAGTTCCTACCAACGATTTGGTTTCAATTAATATTTATAATACAGCAGGTCAATTGATTGAATCCATTGAAGAAATGCCATCTGAAGCCGATTTCCAAATCTGGCTAGAAACAGGTCGCTATGCAAACGGATTGTACGTTTTAGATGTGCAAGCTGGTAATTTACATGCTTCTCAAAAAGTTGCCTTTTTCTAACGGTTGATTCTTGTGAGCTCACCGTATTCCAGTACTTTTCCCGTTGTTGTTTTCATGGCTAAGGTCTCGACCGTAGATTGATCTAATACACCTAATTCGGTCAAAGCAGTTTTAATCTTTGAAGCTGGCAGCTTTGGTGAATAAGTATTCATAATAATAAATCCCCCAGGATCTGTTATTTCCAATGCAATTTCTAATAATTCATGGAATTTTTGTTCGATTTTCCAGCGCTCCTTTTTGGCCCCTATTCCAAAAGCAGGAGGATCCATGATCACCCCTTTATAACGATTTCCTCTTTTTAACTCGCGTTGTGCAAACTTTAGCGCATCATCCAAGACCCAGCGAATATCCGATAAACCTGATGTTTCCATGTTCGACTTGGCCCATGCATTAATCTGGCGCACGGCATCACAATGGTAAACTTCTGCGCCGACAGAGCGAGCAGCCAAAGATGCACCACCTGTATACCCAAAAAGATTTAGAAAGCGGTCGTCCTCTTCTATATTCGACTGAATAAAGTCCCAGTTTGTTCGTTGCTCTGGGAATAAACCTATATGTTTGAATTTTGTTAACTCCAAACCATATTCCAACGCCCCATATGAGATGTTCCAATTTTCCTTAGCTTCTGGATTTAATTTCTCCCAACGGCCTTTAGTATGCGTCTCTTCCTGAAATATAAAATCGGCCTTTTCCAGCCAAACTTCTTTTGACCATACCGGCTTGAAATAGGCGTTGCGATCAGGTCGAATTGTGATTTGTTCACCCCATCGTTCTAATTTCTCACCATTACCTGCATCAAGCAATGCATAATCCGGCCAATGTTCAGTATAAATCTGCGACATGGGTGCGAAGATAGGTGTTTTTTGATACAGACTGCCTCATCTTGACGCATTATCAGACGCCAAATACTAATCATAAGAACCTTTTACAGTCATATTACAACCGAATACTGGTTATCATAAAAAACGCTTGTCTATCGCTATTGAAGACTATAATTTTGAAAAACAAATGCTACTCTGAATTTAAGAAAAGACCCTACTGGAAGACTACCCGAACACTTCCGATTAACAAAGTAGGGACATTTTATTTTTTTCATGAGACCAAAACTTATGTTACTGATGGCACTGACTTTGTGCCTAAATTTTTCAACTATTGCACAAAGTTTAATTGAAGCGCGCGTAATCGGAACGATTCCTTTGGGAACCACCGTGTATTCAATTATCCATGAAAGCAATTCGGACAATACCTACAAAACATCGCCTCACTCCATTGGAGCACTGCTGACAAACCAGGTTGTGCAAATCAGACAAACCGAAAATGGATCAGATCAAGTTGAAATTATTGCATCAAGCCTAACAACAACACTTTATGCTGATCTAATCATTCAAGAGTATAACAATCAAAACTCTTTGCCTAGCTTCACGGAGCTGTCAATAGAAAATGACATACTCTTTTTTGAAGATAGGGCACACATTGCTGCGGTCTATGATGCTTTAACGCGATTCACCGATCAAGGCGATATCGACGAGCAACTCGATATTTTTCAAGCTGAATACCCGAGTTATATTTCATTTCGTCAATACATCATTAATAAGTACAACTGGATTAATGGTCGATTAAATTCGCAGGACTTATTGAACCTGTACCAAGAAGATTTTATTGCAGATGAAATTAAGAAGACCTTTTTGAATGAAAATCGCATGGTTGGTGTTGGGGACTCCATCTACTTTTTCCATGATCTTGGTGAAATCTATCGATTTAGCAAAGAAAACGTTAGCCTTATCGGTCTACTAGAGGATATGGATCGGGATGATGAACCTTTTGATCCAGCTAGCCCCGTTTTTCAGCACATCTTAGAAATAGATATTTTGGATGGAAATCGGACATTGGTTTCGCAAGATCGAGGTGAAATCAGTGTGGAGACCGATAGCGAGGATTCATGTTGGTATGTGACACGACTTACCTATGCGAGTGATGCTGATTGCGATCCTTTTACTAAGGGGTTTAGTATACATTTAGTGGAGTATTTCCAACCTGCAGGAGGCGTAAGAGACAGTTCCGTTTATTGGGTTGGCGGAATGACGTTGGAGGTTGATTGGGACGATGTTATCACCTCTACCCATAATGATTACAATAATGGCTTCGTTTATCATACTTTTTCAGATTACGGTGATTATTATCCACAAACCAGTGTTTCTTTCATTGACAGGTATGGAAACGAACAAACCATCAATGACGGTAGTGAAATTGAAGATGGTTTCACCATCGAATTCAATGTTGAAAATGCGTGCGGCAAAAATGACGCCCTTGAATACAACCATGACAATGAAGGCGGCTTTCAAATTGTTGGTCGGGTTTGGATCAATGACAATATTTTGGGCAATCACATCGGCTCATCCACACATCTTTACGAATGGCAAGATGACGGCTCTCTGGAACTGGTAAAGGGTACGCTTTTCACAGACGTAACTGGAAAATTCTTCGACCGTTTTTGCGATTACAAGGACGAGAAATACGGTGACAAATTGCGCAAACGGCGTCGAAAAATACAAAAGGTGAAAAATAAAGTCTTTCGCTATTACCGATACGATGCAGAAGACGGAGTGAAATCCAAGCATTGGTTTGTCAAAGATGGACAATTCAGTGAGCTTAATGGCCATATTTCACCGTGTTAGAAAATGAACAAAGCTCAACTCAGTATATACTGAGTTAAGCTTTTTTACAAGTTTTATGATGAAATTTTTTACAATTATATTAAGCTTATATTCAACAACAGCTTTGAGTCAAAATCACGAGTTATCATTGGAATCTAGATACGGCATCTCAACCAAAAATATGACAATGCTTATACCTAATAAACAAGCAAGGCGGGATTATTTGCATATGAAATCGTTGCGAGATATAGGTATAGGTTGTAATTACTCAGTGGAGCTGTGGGACAAAGGTAATATACACTTGACTTCAACACTGTTAATTTCTCAATCAACCCACTATCAACCAATAACAGAGTCTTTGAAGAGGGTTCACCTTGACAATATAGTAGTCCAAAAGCCCCGAATTGACATTCAACTCGGTCTAATGAAACGGCTCTCTTTTCATAACGGTTCTCTTTTACTTGACTTAAGTAGCTCGATTGTTTATCGTCAATTTTTTCAAGAAAAGCATACATATCAAAGTGACTTTCAATTTAATTATGATAATCGAATGGAATACTCATATACATTGAACACCTATCACGGTGTTTGGCATAAAAATAATTTAGAGAAGTCTTACCGAGGATTATTTGGAGGAAATATCGCTGCATCACTTAAAGTCAAATTAACTGACCATTCCTTCTTCGATTTAACATTTTCATGCACTACCAGAAATACCTTTTTTTACGATTATATACATACGATTAGATATTACAATCAAGGGTCTAGCTCACCGACATCGACTATCACACATTATGGCTATATCGATTCAAAATACGGCTCACTGGATACTTTTCTCTACCTGAACATCGGCTATACCTATCAGCTTAAAAAAAAGGAAAAAGATTAAACCTTCTTAAAAATAAATCCGATACTGCCCAATTGGTAAGAGGCCCGTTTGAAAAGTCGTTCGGATGGATTCTGAAGCAGGACTATATTCTTGAAAGAAAATATTGCGTCGATTGGTAAAGTTCTGGATATCCATAGCCCATTCTTGAGTAACTTTTTTGCCAATTACCTTAAATGCAATTCGGAAATCACCACGAATATAATCGGAATACGTGGCATCAAAAACGAGATCCATATCGCGAACTTCTTGCCCAGCCATTATACTTTCTTCCAATAAAATTGGCGTATAACGTCGACCGCCATTTAAGGTGAAATTACCGTCTAAGGTCAACGCATTTTTTCCATTCGCAAATCGAAATTCATACCCAACAAGCGCATTAAAAGTATAGTTGCCATTAAATGCAGTATTGTAGGTTTCGTCATTACTCGCTGTATAAAACGACTGATATAGCGAGCCTGTAACCATAAAGTAGAAGCCTTTGTCTAAGAATTTTTCGACGGTTAATTCAACCCCATAATTCTCACCTGTTCCATCGGAAGCTAGATTTGATGGAATAACTGATACAAAGTCAGCACCAAAATTTAAGATAGAATATGCCGAAGGTGTATTCTGAACCGGAATGTCAAAAAGATATTGGTAATAGGCCTCTAGCTTTGCATTTATCCCAAATGGAAAACGGTGTTGATACCCTAAAACAAGATGGTGACTTTTACTGAAATCCAATCCACGATTTGGTTCAGTTACGACTCCCCCACTCATGGATTGAATATAATACAATTCAATCGGTTGCATTTGACTGTGTAAACCATATCCTAAACTCAATTGATCTTTATCTGAAATTTTCCAAGCTGCTCCAGCTCTCGGTTCTATAGCCGACTGATTTTCGAGGGTTAAGGTTTGGGCATGCAGGCCTAAATTAAACGTCAATCGATCAGTTGCACGGTACTGATATTGGGCATAGGGTTGAATCAAGAACATATTTCCGCTAAACGACCTCAACGTTTGATACATTGCAGTGGATCTGTTATACGTGGAATCGTTTAGGTTGAGGAAGAATAAATCTGTATGTAATCCAATTTTTAATAAATGTCGCGCATTGAATTTTCGGTTATAAAAAATATCACTCGTCGCTCGGGAGATTGCTGAATTACTCACATAAGTCGTAAAAGGATTTTCAAAATTGGCATCCACTGTATCATTAACAACACGGTTAATAGCCGTTTGCAATCCAAAAGCAAAATTGATATATGATTTTGATCCAATCCGTTGTCGGTGATTCACCCCCACTACTCCAACATTCGAATTAAAGAAGGTATTACTCATGTCAATAGCAAACAAATCACTGCTGTCCGTATCTTCTGCCAAAATATTGATCGCCGAATAACCGCCCATTCCAAATACCGATGTAACTCCTCTTTTTGAAGGGAAATTAAGTTTAAAACTGGCATCTTGATAATTTGGAACGGCAGTAGACCCAAAATTGATCCCCATATACTTAAAGAGTTGTAAGGTTGAATAGCGATAATTCACCAAATAAGATGACTTCCGCTTTCTTGAAATTGGACCTTCTGCCATCAGTTCAGCACCATTAAAACCAAACTGAAACATAAATTCATGATCTTCATTATTTCCGGGACGCATTTTTAAATCAAAGACCCCAGCAATCGCATTACCGTATTCAGCCGGAAATGCACCGGTCAAAAAATCCGAATTAGACAAGACATTGTTATTTAACATACTAATGGGCCCACCCGTTGTACCAAATCGCGCAAAGTGGTTGGGATTTGGAATGTCAATCCCATCCATTCGGAACAATACACCTGTTGGCGAATTTCCACGAATAATAATGTCATTTCTAGAGTCATCGGCGCCTTGTACACCCGCAAAATTTTGCGCCATGCGGGCAACATCATTTTTACTTCCTGCAAATCGGTTAGACTCCTCTACCGAAAAAGATCGTGCACTGACGGTCACCATTTTATTCACCAACTCGCCCTTCTTATTCGCTTTTATTTCGATCTCCTCGGTCATATTAACCGATTCAATCATTTGAACTTCCAATACCACATCACGTGATGTAATATCAATGTTCTGTCGAACGTATGGTTCATAACCCACATAGGTCACACGAATCGTTTGGCGACCTACGGGCACTTTCTCCAATCTAAATTCACCATTGATATCCGTAACACTTCCGATTAAAGGTTCTGTATTCACAACCATAACCTTTGCTCCAATTAAAGGCTCTAGGGTCTCCCTGTCCGTTACCGTACCTCGAATCGACTGGGTTAAATCTTGCGCAAAATTTGCAAAGACGGAGAGGAAAAGAATTGTAAATAAAAAACGCATGGGTCTCAATTTTGAGCAAATATAAGAGGATCATCATGTTTAATAATTCTTTTCTGACGAATTTTTGATTGAACTTGAACGATCAAAAAATAATCAATCATTCAGATCAAATCCCAAATACTGTCATTTGCCTAAACCACAATTACACGAATGGCTGAGGCCTTATCCGTTTATTTTTATATTTTTGTTTCTCGCAAGGAATGGGAGATTCAGAGAAAAAAATAGCGGTTATTGGCGGCGGAAGTTGGGCTACAGCTATCGTGAAAATGCTAACGACCAATAAGCATGTCATTAATTGGTGGATGCATAATGAATCTTCTGCATCGCATATTTTAAAATATCGCCACAATCCCAAGTACCTGCAGTCTGTCGAATTTGATCTTGAACGGATTAATGTAAGTACTGATTTAGCCGAGATCATTGAACCAGCTGATATCATTATCATTGCAACACCGTCTGCATTTCTATATGATCTTTTTAAAAATTTTCCGAAAGAAAAACTCAAGAATAAGTTTGTTTTTTCCGCTGTGAAAGGGATTATTCCTGAATTAAACGAAATACCGGGTCAATTCTACCATAATCATTTGGATGTTCCTTATGACAATATTGGCATCATTTGTGGTCCGTGTCATGCAGAGGAAGTAGCGATGGAACGACTTTCTTATTTGACCGTTGCTTCGCAGGATGAGGACATTGCGGAATATGTTGCTGAACGACTACGTTCGCGCTATATTAAAACAACCGTTTCCGATGATATTTTTGGAACGGAATTTTCTGCTGTTTTGAAGAACGTTTATTCCATCGCATCAGGAATTTGTGCAGGATTGGGTTATGGTGATAATTTTCAATCTGTACTGATTTCAAATGCGATTCAGGAGATCGAGAATTTTATTGATGAAGTTCATCCGATTCACCGTGATGTAAACTCTTCGGCTTATTTGGGAGATTTATTGGTCACTGCTTATTCCAAATTTTCACGTAACCGTACTTTTGGTTATATGATTGGTAAAGGTTATTCCGTTAAGATTGCCCAGATGGAAATGGATATGATTGCAGAAGGCTATTATGCCACCAAATGCCTGGTCGAAATCAATAAAGAATATGGCGTTGAAATGCCAATCCTAGAGGCCGTCAACAATATCATTTACGAACGTATTTCTCCAGTAATTGAGATTCGCATTCTAAGCGAAAAACTAAGCTAATTCTTTACTCTTTTTTTCGAGCAGCTTCGGTTGCAGCACGATTCAAAATTGTTTTGGCTTCTAATAAAAACTGCACTTCTTCTTTACCTTTCTCTCCCCCTCTTGGATAACCTAGTTTACCCAGCTTAATCAAGTGATAACCTCCATTATCTTTTAACTCAGAGTTCATCAACCAAACAGTTGGATATCCCGATACACCCAAGGCACGTTGAAGGTTTTGATTTTGAATTTGTTGTTCACGTTTTTGTGGAACGCGTTTTGGAAAATCTAATTCTAACAAGATCACACTCTCTTTTGCCCAGTCAATAAATGCCTTTTTTGCAAAAACATCTTTTTGCAACATTTTACACCAACCACACCAATCGCTTCCTGTGAAAAAGGCAAAAATCGGTTTCTTTGATTCTTCCGACTTTTTATGCGCTACAGCCAAATCCGTGTACCAAATTAATCCGCTGGTATCCGTTCGCGTTTCAGCATGCGCATATGATAAGGTAAATGTCAAAAAAAGTAAACCAATATATTTCATCATTGTTTTTTAAGTTCAAAGTTGCTTAATCGTATAAAGAAACGAATTAATAGGCAAAATGGTTGTTATAGATTTGTTAAAAGGAAATGATCAATTTAAAACCGAACGAGACCAATATCTTACTAATGATCTTCAGGATGATCTTCGGGAGCCATAAGACCTGATTTTATGGCAATCTTTAAGGTGTTTCCCTCGGGTGGAATCGTGCAATTATAACCCATGGTATACGCACAATAAGGATTATAAGCGAGGTTGAAGTTTAATAAAACCATATCTCCTTCTGGAATAAGAATATCTAAATAACGGCCGCCACCATAGGATGTCTTACCGCTTGTCGCATCCCGAAAGGGTATGAAGAGATAATCCTTATACTCTTTTGTTTCTCTTAAGCGATAACTCTGATAAACGGTTAATCGGCAAGTGTCTGTTCCAATATTAAAGTAAACATAGGCATACGGCCGATAGTATTTCTCTCCTCCAGATGACGTGGCCATAACAATGGTATCTTCTTGCTCAATACGCTCAAACTGGGCATAAACCCTATAGGTGAGGTCGATAGTGTAAAAACGATGCCCTTGAAACGCCCTTCTCTCTTTCCGGGTTAAAGGACTTTTTTTTCGATCCTTATAATGATCGTTTAGCTCTTTTTGAAAGTCTTCTACCTCTTGCACAAAAGGATTAACCTCCTGCTGGCCATAGACGTTTGCAACAATCAGTACCAATGCAAAAAAGAAGATAAGATGCTTGACCATTACTGCTTACTTTAACACAAAGCTATCAGAACCAATTTTAACCCCTTCGCAATAGATTTCAGCAATATAATTACCTGCATCAATCTCTTGGGTCAACTCATAGAAAATACAGATATCAACCGCTTTATTTTGATAGTTCACAATCTTCTTGTCTGAATAAAGTAAAGACTGGCCAGATTCGGTTTTGAGTGTATTTGAATTACTCGAATTCAAGACCGATCCACCAGGTGTAATCACCCGCATGTAAACCGTTTTATTACCCGACTTTGCAATGGCATTTTCACCCAATGAAAAGCACGAACGAATGTGTGAGCATCGCTTTGCACGATCTGTTTCTCTGTATGATCCAGAGCTCTTTTCTTTAATCCCCTCAGACAAGAAATCGAAAGCATTTAATTTTGATCCTTTATTCACCTGATCAGTTAATTCCTCTGCTGCATCTTGATAAGAATCTCTCGATTCTGTCATACTCTCCAAATCTGTCAAGGTTTGATTTAAATTCTCTGTCAAGACACCATTGGCTGTATTGAGCGAGTCAATTGTTCGGATATAATCCTTCATGATAGAGCGTAAAGTTTGTGTTTCTTTCTCCAATTTATAAACCTTGCTCATATAATAGCGTTTATCTCCTTTGGCATCTTCAAGTTCTGTCAACAAGGTGTTGATTTTCTCTTTCTGCGCCATGATACTATCGTTCATTCCCTGATTATCCGACTCCATTCTATCATACATGGTTAGCATGTTCTTCAGATTCTGCTGCACATCATCCCCCATGTCCAAGCCGGTATCATACATCATCTCATTCAGATTCGCCAATTCATTTTCTAAATCAGCTGACTCAATGCTACATTCATTTAAATCCTTATTCTTCTCAGAAATCATGTAACCCATATAGCCACCACCGATAAGCAATAAAATAATGATGAGGATATATAATCCATCTCGTTTTTTACCTTCCGTCTTTGTGGGTGGAGCAATTGGTTTCTCGTCCATTTGAGAAGTATCAATAAATGTTTTTCCTTCGTCACTCATAGTTTTGGTATTAACTATTAATTAATTTCTCTCTTAGGTTCTTCATAAAGCTGGAAGCATATACAAAATCAACCACCTCTTTATTATCGGTTTTTATGATCTCTTTATTGTTTCCTTGCCACCATTTTCTTCCTTGATTGATAAAAATGATGTGATCACCTATCTCCATAACGGAATTCATGTCATGGGTTATCACCACAGTGGTCATATTATACTCATACGTGATCTCCTTAATCAGGTTATCAATGACAATGGATGTCTTAGGATCTAAACCCGAATTCGGCTCATCACAAAAAAGATAACGCGGATTCATCGCAATTGCCCTCGCAATAGCGATACGTTTTTGCATTCCCCCACTCGTCTCTGCTGGCAAAAGGTCATTTTTATTAATAATGTTGACACGATTCAAACAAAAGTTAGCGCGTTCGCGCATTTCCTCTTCACTCATATCGGTAAACATCCGCAAAGGGAATATAACATTTTCTTCTACGGTCAGTGAATCAAATAAGGCACTACCTTGAAAGAGCATTCCAATTTCCTTTCGAATTTCAATTCGTTCTTTTCTTGACATTGCACAGAAATCTCTGCCGTCATAAAGCACGGACCCTTGGTCTACTTCATGCAAACCAACAATACATTTTGTTAATACTGATTTACCTTGACCAGACCCTCCAATAATTAAATTGACTTTTCCCTCAGCAAAGTTTGCAGAAACATCAAAAAGGATTTGTGTATCACCAAATGATTTAGATATGTTGTCAACAACAATCATTACACCAATATCAATTGTGTGAGAATATAGTTCGCTAATAGAATGGCAACCGAGGAAGCAACCACCGCACGTGTTGATGATCGACCTACTTCTAGCGATCCACCTCTAGTATAATAGCCAAAATAACCCGGAATAGAAGTAATGATAAAGCCAAAAACCATGGTTTTAACTAATGCGTAATACAAATAAAACTGATCCGTATGCCAGAAGGCTTTTATACCAATCAAATACGTTTCGGTAGAGTATAAACCAGATTGCACACCTGCCACCCAACCTCCAATTAAACTGAGCGCCATTGAAATAATAACCACGAACGGCAAGAAAAAAGTCGTTGCCAAAATCTTTGGCAACATCAAATAACTCATGGAGTTAACCCCCATAATTTCCAGTGCGTCAATTTGTTCGGTCACACGCATCGTTCCAACCTCAGAAGCAATATTCGAACCAACCTTACCGGCCAAAATCAAGGAGATAATCGTTGGTGAAAATTCAAGAATTGTAGATGATCGAGTAATATATCCAATGGTATAATCTGGCAAAAGTGGTGATGACATGTTTGCAGCAGTCTGCAAGGAAATAACGCCTCCCATAAAGACCGAAAGAAAGGCCACTAAAGGAATTGAATTAATGACAATTGCGTCTATTTCGTTAAAAAACATTTTACGAAACACCTTGCCTTTCTCAGGACGGGAAAAGACCGAACTGAGCATTACAAAATACCGACCTATATGCTCAAACAGATTCATACACCGCTAAAATAACTAATATTTTGTTCTTAAAAAGCTATATTTGTTTTCGTATTAGATTTATATCTGCTGCGTGACAGATCCTTCGATAAAATGGGAGGTTTTTAAGTGTGGCGACCTATCAAAAATTCATATATTTATGCTGCTTCAAAAAATGAAAGTTTTACTTGACGACCCAGTCAGCTACACCCTTGAAAGTCATTTGGTTAGTGATGAGAAGGAAATCATTCCAATGAATAATTTAATCGGAAAGACAATTCGAATGCATTTTGATGGCAAGATGCAGTGTACCTCATGTGGAAAAGAAAAGAAAATATTTGCTCAAGGTTTTTGTTATAGTTGTTTTACGGATGCGCCAGAATCAAGCCCGTGTATTATCAAGCCCGAATTATGTGAAGGTCACCTCAACAAGGGAAGAGATATAGAATGGGAACAGCGCAATCACGTTCAACCTCATATCGTTTATTTGGCCGTGGCTTCTGGTTTAAAAGTTGGCGTAACACGGGCTACACAAGTACCGACACGTTGGATCGATCAGGGCGCAACGTATTGCATCAAAGTGGCAGAAACTCCTTACAGACAGTTGGCAGGTGAAATCGAAGTCGCGTTAAAAAATGTTTTTAAAGACAAAACCAATTGGCGGAAGATGTTAAAAAACGAAATTGGCGATTATGATCTAGAAGAGGAAAAATGGCAAATTGAAGAGTTACTGCCCGCTGAATTGGCCGCATATATGACCGAAGACGATGATATCACGGAAATTCATTACCCTGTTCTAGATTTTCCAGACAAAGTCAAAAGCATTGGTTTTGACAAACAACCGCTTATTGAAGGGCAATTACTCGGTATTAAAGGACAATACCTGTTACTCGATGGGGATCGTGTGTTAAACATTCGCAAACATACGGGCTATCATGTAGGCATAGATGTTGGGTGAGGAATTAATTATTTATAAAACTACATTTTATGTCAAGAAGCACATCCCTTATCCTTCTACCTCTTCTTTTGTGTATTTATTATCTTTGACCTGGAAATATCGGGAATATCCAATCTTCGGTCCGGGAGGCCAACTATTATTCATAATTTTAACCCTATCTTTACGGTCTTCAAACTTGGTATATTCCACTTTACTGTTTGTACGATTATTAAATGTCCAAATTACCAAAAGAACACAAATTCCTTGACCTTTCAGACTATGGAAGACCAATAGCGAGAGTTATTGCCAAGTCACTCAAAAACACCTCCTTCACTCCTATTCATGTGACGCTTGGATTTATCATATCTGGTCTTATTGCTATTTACTGCATCATTCAAGGCTATTATTGGTTGGCCGCTTTCTTCTTAATCTTCAAATCAATTTTAGATGCTGCTGATGGTGAATTAGCTCGTCTTAAGCAAAAACCATCTTATACCGGACGTTATTTAGATTCAGTTGCGGACATTCTATTAAATGCATTATTTCTTTTATCGATATTTTACGTTACGGATACTTCGATTTGGGTCTGTCTACTTGCCTTTTTAGGCATACAATTACAAGGTACACTCTATAACTACTACTATGTTATTTTAAGAAACAATCTAGATGGAGATACGACAAGTCGCGTATTCGAAGACAAAACACCCATTGCATTGAAAGGCGAAAAACAAAAACACGTTAATATTCTTTTCAGACTATACAAACTGTTTTACGGTGCTTTTGACAAAACGATCTATACCTTTGATAGTAATGCCATCAATGGAACAGTTTTACCCAACTGGTTTATGACCTGTGTTTCTGCGTTTGGATTGGGTTTTCAACTTCTCATTATTGCAATCATGCTGATTTCGGGCCTAAAGGAATATATATTACCCTTCTTCGCAATTTATACGGTTATGGTTTTAGTTTTTATAGGGGTTCGAAAATTATTATACCAAGAAGTAAATGGAAACGATAAGCAACATACAGCGACAGCTGAGGAGCGACTTTAACCAAACACCTCTATCGAAATTGGCTTTTCTTTGTTTTCACTTTAGAAACTTTAGCGTCGGGGTTTTTTATGTCTTTTTGAGCCGCTCTTTGGTCTGCCAATAGTCGATAAAATATATCAGCTTAAAGGATAAACCGTTGGTTGCTGGATTTTGAATCATTGAATTGACATTTTCA
>JAURQI010000073.1 GCA_030836155.1 Crocinitomix sp. | reverse complement strand
TACGGTTACCGGAACAAATGAATTCGGATGCGAAGATACAGATGAAATGGTTGTAACTGGAATCGGTACACCAATGATCACAGCAGTTATCACTGACGAGTATGAAGCTTTCGGAGCATCGATTGATTTGACTGTTACTGGAGGTTCAGGACCTTATGCTTATGCTTGGTCACACGGACCAACAACTGAAGATGTTACTGGTTTATCTGAAGGATCTTATATGGTAACCGTCAATGACATAGGTGTTGAAGACGGAATTTGCGCAGGTGCAGATTCAATCTTTACAATCATGAGCTTTATCGGAGTTGAAGATCTAGAAGGAAATGATTTACAAGTATATCCTACACCAGCGGTTGACAATGTAACAATCGTTTATGCAGGACCATTCAATTACGAATTGACATCCATTACGGGTGAAATTTTAATGACTGGAACAGCTGTTGATCAAGAACAAATTTCAATTGCTCACTTATGCTCAGCAACTTATATGATTAATATCATAGTAGGTGAGGAAGTAACTACAACAAAGCTAGTGAAGCAGTAGTAGCTTTAAAACCTTAGAAATACGTTAATTTAAAAAGCCTCTGCTTATGCAGGGGCTTTTTTATTATCTCCAAAAAACTGACATTTGTCCTGTTTTACATACATTTTGCCTTCTAAATTTGTTGTGTGGAGTCAAGGGTCTGATTCAACTGTATGAAAGGATGACCATTGATAAAACGAAATTGGCCATTCATGAGAAATATGGACAAGCGTGGAATCTAATCCACATATTTGCAGTGTAATAAATAAATTAACATAGCTATGAAAAAAAGAAACTTACTAAAATTATCATTTTTAAGCTGGGCGATCCTAGCTGGAGGATCGGTATTCGGACAATGCGAATTGTCTGGATTAGATTCAGTCTATTGCGCAGATGATGCAGCGGTAACGATGACAGGAACACCTGTGGGAGGTACCTTCTCAGGATCGGGAGTTACCGGAGATCAATTTGATCCTGTGGCTGCCGGACCAGGTGATTATACGATTACCTATGACACAGATGGAACGGGGGATAAATTCTATTTAAGAGCAGCTGCAGGTGAACCCTGGAGTTCAGCTAGTAATACAGAAGCAATGGATGCTGCTTTTGGCCCTGGTGAATGGACATTGGGAGAGTTTGAATCGGTTGATGTAGATGCCGTTTTTTCTGAAACAACGCAATTTGTTTTTATTGATGGAAGTGATAATGGTGCATTAGAATTGGATGCATTCTTAACATTGAATATTACAGCTATAGAAGAATGGGTTGAAGCAGGTGGCCATCTCTTATTGAATGCAGCACCAAACGAAGGTACTGATATGGCTTTCGGTTTTGGAGGCACCATTCTAGAATATGGAGAAGCTTCTGGCTCAGTAGATGTTGTGAATACAAACCACCCCGCTTATTTGGGACCATTGACGCCAACGGCTGCAACGATGACAGGTAGTGCATACAGTCATGCGCATATTACAGGGTCAGGTTATTCAAGTCTTCTGGTGAATTCAACTGATGCTACGAATATTGTTCTTTGTGAAAAGCCTTGGGGCGCTGGATGGGTGATGATGGGTGGAATGACTACAAGTAACTTCCACAGTCCTTCTCCACAAGCAGATAACTGGAGAGCGAACTTATTAACATATATGAATGATGTTAAAAGCAGATACTATTTGAGAGCTTCAGTAGGAGAGCCTTGGTTTTCATCAAGTAATACGGATGCTATGGACAATGCGTTTGGTGCTAACCTTTGGACACTTGGTTTGTTTGAAGATGTCGTTGCGGAGGATGTTTTCCGTTATACAACTGGAGTTGTTTTCATTGACGGTAGTGATTCTGGAGCTGAAGAATTAGCAACTTTCTTAGACGACAATATCGAACTAATTGAAGCATGGGTGCACTCAGGTGGAAGCTTATTATTAAATGCTGCACCAAATGAAGGTGGTGACATCGATTTTGGATTTGATGGGTCTACATTAGTATACGATGATGCGTCTTCATCTGTTGACGTGGTTGACTTATCACATCCAGCTTATTTGGGTCCATTGACACCAACAGCTTCGACTATGACAGGTGGTTCATATAGTCACGCACATATCACTGGAACAGGTTTTACAAATGTGCTTGTGAATTCTACTGATGCCACAAATGTTGTGCTTTGTGAGAAAACATGGGGTGAAGGAATGGTCATGATGGGTGGAATGACGACGAGTAATTTCCACAGCCCATCACCACAAGGAGATAACTGGAGAGCTAATTTATTAAGTTATATTGGTGATCAATATGATGGTTTCGCTTGTTCTGATGAAGTGGATGTCACGGTTCTTGAGCCACTTGTAATCGATTATGCCATTACAAATGCTTTTGAAGGTGGAGGAGGTGCCATTGACGCGACGATAACTGGTGGAATGCCTGTTTATGTTTTTGACTGGGATAACGACGGAACTGGAGATTTTGATGATACAGAAGATCTAGCTGATCTAGCTCCCGGAACTTATACATTAGTAGTTGAAGATGAAGCAGGATGTACTGCATCAGAAGCAGCAGTAGTTGGTGAAACGATGGTGGGTATTGTTGAAAATGGCGAAGGATTAAAAGTTGCTGTTTATCCAAATCCAACTAACGGATTATTGACAGTTGCTTGCGACGGACAATTCACGGCTCAGGTAATTGATCTAAACGGACGTATCTTAAATACAGTTGTGAGTACAGATTTATTGCAATTAGATCTTGAATCGGTTGAAGCTGGAGTTTACTTTATCTTCATTCAATCAGGAGAACTTTCTCAAACCGTGAAAGTCTTGAAGAACTAAATTGTAAGAAGTAATGATTAGGGCCCTGCCTCGTCTATGACGGGAGCAGGGCTTTTTTGTATACGATCAAATTGTTAAGCTAAATTTAAAGGTTTATTAAGGATGTTTGCTAACGTATTTATAATGAGGGATCAATTTTTTAGTTAAAAAAATAGAGTTAATAACTCTGAACGAAGTGCTGTTTCATTCGAGTCAATTACCGTTATATTCAAGAAAGAAAAAGACACCTATGGCTAAGAAATCCAACAAAAAAATCTTCGTTTTAGATACCTCAGTACTATTATTTGATCACGGAGCAATATTTAGTTTTAAAACAAATGATGTTGCGATACCAATTACTGTTTTAGAAGAATTAGATAATTTTAAGGTAGGAAACGATACGAAGAACTATCAGGCAAGAGAAATCATCAGAACACTGGATAAACTCTCAGAAAAAGGGCTGAATGATTGGGTTAGTTTAGGAAAAGGAAAAGGCAAGTTGAGGGTGGTTATGGCCAATTTGGTTAATGGAAGAGATGCTGAAGCCATATACGGTCACGGGAAAAATGATCATAAGATTATTAACTCGGCAATCACCCTAGCTGACACCAATAAAGATAGAGAGGTTGTTCTTGTTACCAAAGACATAAACCTGAGGCTTAAAGCAAAAGGTATCGGTCTATTGTCTGAAGATTATGAAACAGGCAAAGTCAAGGATGTCGAGAAATTCTCAGAAGGCTTTCCAGTTATAGAAAATATTGACTCGAAGATCATCACTGAATTGTATAAAAAAGGAAGTATTCCTGCTGATAAAGTCTTATCAGACTCCAAAACGGCCAACGGATATTACATTCTCAAAAATGGCGAAAGCGAGTCGGTTATGACACGCTACAATAAAACATTAGATCTGATAGAACGAGTTGAGAAAAAATACGTTTACAACGTAAAGCCAAGAAATGCAGAACAAACTTTTGCGGTAGATGCACTAACCAATCCTGATGTCAAACTTGTCTGCTTGCAAGGTGTAGCCGGAACGGGTAAAACACTCTTGGCGTTAGCATCGGCTTTAGAGCAAAGGAATTTATATAACCAAATTATTTTGGCCAGACCAATCATTCCTTTAAGCAATAGAGATATAGGTTTCTTGCCAGGCAGTGCAGAGGATAAAATCTCCCCGTATATGCAACCCCTTTGGGATAATCTAAAATTTATCAAGAGTCAGTTTAAACCAGGCGAACGAAAACATAAAATATTGGATGACATGGAAGAAGCCGGGGAGCTATCTATCACGGCCTTAGCTTTTATAAGAGGTAGGAGTTTATCGAATGTCATGTTCATTATCGATGAAGCACAAAATTTAAGTCCACATGAGGTCAAGACGATTATTACCAGAGCTGGTGAAGGAACAAAAGTGGTTTTTACAGGTGATATCAAACAGATAGACACGCCATATATGGATGAGGAGAGTAATGGCTTAACCTACCTGATTGATCGTTTGAAAGGACATGAATTATTTGCCCATATTAAGCTTGAAAAAGGAGAACGTTCTGAATTGGCCAATTTGGCGAATGAATTGCTATAATAACTTTTAATACATGATTGGTTTGCTCTTCCGATAAGGGCTACCGTTTTTTTGTGCCATTATACAGAGCTCCATCAAAAAAAACTATCTTTATCCCCATCAAAAAAACATTGGAATGCCTAAAAACTTTGTAGAAGAATTGAGATGGAGAGGGATGTTGCAAGACATCATGCCTGGTACTGAAGAATTATTGGAAAAAGAAATCGTAACAGGATATTGTGGATTTGACCCAACGGCGGATTCGCTTCATGTTGGTTCCTTAATTCCGATCATGATGCTAAAGCATATGCAAAGAGCGGGTCATAAGCCGATTGCATTGGTGGGTGGAGCAACCGGAATGGTGGGTGATCCTTCAGGAAAATCCGATGAGCGAAACTTATTAGACGAGGAAACACTCGCTAAAAACATTAAAGGTGTTGAAGGTGTTTTGCGCAGATTCCTAGATTTTGATGATGAGAAAACCGGGGCCGAGTTAGTGAATAACTATGATTGGATGAAAAACTTCTCATTCATTGAGTTTATTCGCGATGTTGGAAAGCATGTCACGATAAATTATATGAGTGCGAAAGATTCGGTTAAGAAAAGGATCCAAACAGGGATCTCATTTACGGAATTCTCCTACCAACTCTTACAAGGATATGATTTCCTTCATCTGTATCGCGATAAAGGATGTAAAATCCAAATGGGAGGAAGTGATCAATGGGGTAATATTACCACCGGGACAGAATTGATCAGAAGAATTGCTGGTGGAGAAGGCTTTGCTTTTACTTGCCCGTTAATGACTAAGGCAGACGGAACGAAATTTGGGAAAACCGAAAGTGGGGCTGTATGGCTAGATACAGATCGCACCTCTGAATACGGCTTTTATCAATTCTGGATTAATGCAACAGATGAAGATGCACCTGAGTATATTCGAACGTTTACTTTTCTTTCTAAAGAAGAGATCGAGGCAATTGAAGCCGAACATGCGGAGGATCCTGGTAGAAGAATTTTACAAAACCGTTTGGCAGAAGAGGTCACCAAAATGGTGCATGGTGAAGAAGGATTAGGGAAAGCTAAAACAACAACCGCAATTTTGTTTGGAAACCAATCCACGATTGATGACTTACGCAAATTGACCGATCAAGAGATTTTCGATGCTTTAGACGGAATGCCACAAGCAGTTGTTACTGCAAACGAAATCCAAGAAGGACTGGGTATTATTGACGCAATGGGCGCCAAAACAGGCTTTATGAATTCGAATGGGGAAGCGCGAAGAGCATTAAAACAAAATGCAATTTCCGTTAACAAAACTAAAGTAAAAGAAGACT
>JAURQI010000072.1 GCA_030836155.1 Crocinitomix sp. | reverse complement strand
TCTGCTTGCGCCATGGTCAGAAATTCTTGCTCATAACTTTTGATATTATCACATCCCAAACCTTTCATCATAAATAAACTCTGAATGGTCGCTAAACTATAATCATTCACGGCAGCAAGCGGTAAACCGACCTCAGCCTGTAATTTTTCATCCAATCGTTTTTGCTGTTCTGGTGTTAAGATTTCAGTCAGTTTCTTTTTACCTTTTGCAGTAGACATTAAATCCTTCATCTCTTTGGGATCGTCCATATCCACTTCTAAGTATAATTGAGCCGTTGATTTAAAAGCCTTTTTAACCTTATCTGCGATACTAAAATCATCAGCACACATCATGTGAATAGTACCATAGATATATGATGTATCTGTTAATCCATTGCCTGAAACACTATACAATAACGCGTCATCCGTTGCGTGTGCAGCGTTCATATTAAATAAGGCCACTAAACCTAAAATCAGTGCGTTTATTCTATTTTTCATTTTCTGTTGTTTTCTTGTTTATAAAATTGGTATAGTGACAAAGCGATTTGTTACAAAAATGGAGATATTTATTTTATCTATATTCGTTTTAACAAAATCTAATATTGAGAATCTATTTTCGCATTATTGTATGTCTTTCATTCTTTCTATTCGGAAAGGGACGAGCTTTCGCGCAAAATGAGTTTGGGCAGAAGACGATCACCGGAGGAATCACGCATAGTTTATTTAGAGGGATTCATAAAATTAAATATCGTGACTTCGATCCTTATTTTAAATGGACACCTGGATTTCAATTACATGCTGATTTCGCCTTGGTCCGTCGTTTAAGCGTTGGCTTTGGTGGGACTTTTCACCACCATCAGTTAAGAGTAGATGATTATTCGTTTGAGGCGGGAACCTCGCTTATAACGGAAAATTTCACCGAAACGATTGACGTTTTTGCAGGATATGGAAGGGTCTTAATTCATATGAAAGAAATTTATGAAAATAGCTTGGATGAAGTTGATGTATATTGTGGCGGACAAGTGATGTTTTTATCCTATCGAACCCATAACACTTCCAGCGATCCTTCTTTAAATGGTGAGTCTTTTGACATCAGAGAAATTTTGGCAATGGTAGGAGGTACACGTTATTTCCCAACTGATTTCATTGGTGTCCATGCAGAATTCGCCATTCCTGGCGCCTACACTTTCTCTATTGGCGCTTCCTTTTGATTTGGGGGAAGACCTAAGTTCTTTCATTAAAAAAAAACATTTGATCCTATTAAACTTACGATTTTGGAATGTAGACGTTCTTAAGATGCTTCACTTCTGTCTGCAAGTCAAGAATCGCTTTTGTCAATTCACTTTCCTTAAAAGACCCCGTAGGCATATCGGATGAAATATAATTCACAAATTTCCACACTTCAACAATATCATTCGCATGAACCTCATACGGCTCGTACATAGGATTCGTTGAACATAGCTGAAAAGATTGATTATCATTTAGCCTTTTGTAGACATTCTTAAAAACGATGCCGTCGTCTAAAGTGACAACGATATGTGGGAATCCATCTTTAATAGAGTTCCAATTCTCAACATACTCTGCAACGACATAACTGCCGTCCGAAACCGGCGGCATTGAATCACCTTTAATTGGAAAAGTTCGGTATTTTCGGTCCTTCTTTAAAAACGGAAGATTAAACGTAGGTAAGACACTAATAAATTCTGGATCAGAAAATCCAGTTGTATATCCTGCTCTTGCCTTCTTAGATACCAGCTCAATATTATCATTATTATCCTGGTCAACAGTCAAGGCAATAATACGCACATTCTTTCCTTCTACATCCGCTTCAATACCGCGATCAATCTTCACCCACTCATTGTCCGAGAAGTTTTTCAAGTCTGTCTTGATCAATTTATCCAACGAAATTGCGAAAAAAGCACCAAACTTTATGAGATTTTCAAGATTAGGTTCCGCAACACCATTTTCATATCCACTGTAGGACGATCGTGTTAATTCCAAGGCTTTCGCCAATTCCTCTTGCGACATTTTTTTACGTTTTCGCAATAATTTTAAATTCTCCCCAATCAGTGTAGCTTTCATCCCTAAAACATTAAAAGTGATTAATAATTAGTCAAATATAAGGATAAAAGGTGATAAATTAATCAGAAAAAGGAAGTTTTTTGACGAAAATTTTCGAAATTGTTGACAAGTCTTTCGTCGAATACAATTGAATTCGCCTCGTTTGATGTTGAAATTCAAAGACGGTATACCATCCCAATAAAGTACTTTCTTTAAACAGTATTTCAAGCGGAATTTTGTACTGATTATCCTTCCTCAAGCGGAAAGATTCGGGTCTGAAATATATCGTTTTTTCATCCTTTATAACAACCTTGTTAACCGGCCCAAAGAAACGCGCTTCTTCAAGTGTTTTAGGCGTCTCATAAAAGGACCTGGCATTTGCGTTTCGTTTTATTTTTCCTTTAGACAGATGGATAATGCGATCCGCCCATTCCATTGCTTCTAAACCGTTATGTGTTACCATGATCGCACCGATACCGTTTTTTTTGAGGTAAGAATGAATATGTCTTGAAATCGATTGTTTCATTTGAAAATCAAGCTGATTAAAGGGTTCATCTAATAAAATAAACTCAGGCTCATCAGCAAGGGCTCTAGCAATCGCCAAGCGTTGTTTCTGTCCACCCGAAAGTTCAGTGGCTTTAACGTTCCTATAAGCTGTTAGCTTGGTTAGACGCAATAAGGTTTGTACGCGATCTTTTTGATAACCCGAATCATAAGCCAATAAGCGCAAACGAATATTCTCTTCAACCGTATGAAAGTCGTCTAACTGAAAGTCTTGATTGATTAATTTGATTAATGGGTGACCTGGAACCAATTGTTCGGTTGGGTCTTTCACTTTTTCGTCATCGAAAAATACTTGTCCGGTAAGTTGCGGTATCAAACCGGCTAATGCCTTCATCAATGTACTCTTGCCATCACCACTAGCGCCAAGAATCACAACCACCTCTCCTCTGTCTACTTGAAATGAACAATTCTTTAGAACTGCTATACCATCGTATCCAGCTGATAATTTGTCAACGTTTAATATACTCACAGACCAAAAGTAAGGATATTAAGCCCTTACTATTCAAGAGGTGGAAAACGTTTGCCACCAATAAATTGTTAAAAATTCTGATGTGACTAATTCTGAGCGTAAATGATGTATGCATCGAAAGACTCTTCTGCTACCCACAATTTGAGTTCATAGGTTCCTTCCTCTTCAAATGTCAGCGGATAAGTTGCGCTTTTTTCAACAAAAGCATCATCACACTGACAACCATCATAAACAGTAAACAATTTGACTTCTAACGTGTTTTCAATTTTCTGCGCATCTATTTTACCAAAATTTCCGCAAGAATTTTCGACAACGTAGTTGATATCAACCATGAAGACCTGTCCAACCTGCACCGTGTCTGTATAATCAAACATAAATGCTGCTGAAGGCTTTTCCTCGTAGCAATTATCCGATTGTTTATTACAGGCGATAGTCGCTGTCAATAAGCCCATTAACACAAATCCTATTTTTAATCTCTTCTTCATTAAAACCCTTCAACTAAAACAGTGACCGAACGATTAAATGGCTCGGCATTACCTGCTTTTGGATGTTGTATATTCATAACCATTGATCCGTCTGGCAAAAATATTACGCCCGTTGTTTCTGAACCCACTGGTGCAATACAAAAGCGCATCAAATCATCGACGGTAGGCGATGGAATACTCATATCCAAAAAATAAATTTCATTATAGAATGATTTGGTCGTTTCAGCATCATCTCCCGCTCGTCTACGATCATACCAATTGATGTCCTCACTTAGAACCAAATAATCCTTTCCTCCTATGTTAACGGATGTATTACAGTCAGGGTTGGAAAAACATCCAGAACTATCCGAAAAAAATCCACCTTCTAAATACGAAGACATCTTATTAGTCTCAGGGTCAAAGACTACAACACGTCCAAATGGATCATCAAATTCAGTTTCTGACTCCGCTAAATTTTTTCGAGCGTAGTTTGGAACGGTTCCGCCTCTTTCAATTGATTCTTTCCAACTAAAATGATCTTCACCAGTTTCACTGATGTAGAGCTTCCCGTTAATTTCTTCAATCCACTCGTGACGAATGATCATTGTAGCCCCCATCTCAACAGCAATACGACGACAATTTACCAAAGAGTTCGTATCCATTGGTAACTTCAGCCATTCTCCTGATTCACCATCGTCAGATTGTTTGTAAGCATAGAGTTGACCATTATCAAAATCACCCGCTTCCGGCATTTCTAACTTCATAAAAACACCTGGGCTGTAATCATCTGTGATGTAACATGTTTTATTATCATTTGTAAACAAAACATCTTCATGCACTAATTTCCCCGTTGTCATATGACGTTTCACCACTTTGCGTTCACGTGGGTCAACCTCTACAACATAACCAATATTTTGCCACATGGGCAAACCACTTTCAAATTCACGATCCGCTAATCCTTTTTTTGTAAAGTACGCATCGTCATATCCCCAAGTCTCTTCACACGTAAAAACATTTCCATTTGGACCGAGTGAACCACCGCAATTACGATCCGTAAAGCCAATAGATGAAAAATCAATATGGTGAAAATCTCCTACGACTTCCCAAGAACCATTTTTTCTTTCAATATCAAAAACAGTAGCACCTCCTCCGTCACCTAGTTCGGGATGAGGTCCGCTGGTTTCATGGGATATATATAATATTCCTTTGTTTTCTGGATCCTCTTCGGACGGAACATAAACGGTTAAATCATGCTTGCCTTTGGCTGGAAAAGTAGCACCGTCAGCTCTTTTCACCTGATCTACAGATTCAGAAAATAAAATTCTCCAAGTAAATCCTTCAGGCAAAACCAATGAATCATGATCAAATTGAGACGCTATCGATTCAAACGGTGGTAATGTATCAATCACCTCTTGCGCAGATGACAGTGTATCTTCCGTTAACAGCTCATCCTCGTTTTGATAAGTCGATTCATCATGACCACCACACGATAACAGTGTAATAGTAGAAAAAAGCAACAAGCTAAATATCGGGGTAATTCTTCTAGACTTTTGAGACATAATTCTATACTTCTTTTCTGAATAATGCAAAATTAAGAAATAATGCAGGCTTGAGCTACTTATAGAAACAAAAAAAGCGTGCGTCAAAGACACACGCTTTCAAATATTTAGAATTCTGACTAAAGAATTTCCATTCCATCAAGCACTCCCATTACTTTACGAACAGCATTTGCTGACTCGTTTAATAATGCTTGCTCATCTTCATTCAAGTGTACTTCTAAGATCTTCTCGATACCATTCTTCCCTAGGATAACCGGTACACCAAGATAAATTCCTTCTTGATTAAACTCACCTTCTAACCATGAACAAACTGGGAATACACGCTTCTGGTCTTTGACAATTGCCTCAACCATTTGAGCTGCTGCAGCGCCTGGTGCATACCAAGCAGAAGTTCCTAATAATTTTACGATTTCTCCACCACCAAATTTAGTACGCTCAATGATAGCATCTAATTTATCGGCATCAATCAACTCTGTTACTGGAATTCCGCCTACAGTTGTATAACGCGGAAGTGGAACCATTGTATCTCCGTGTCCACCCATCAACAAGGCTTGGATATCTTTTGGAGAAACATTTAATTCTAGCGCCAAGAATGAACGGTAACGAGCGGTATCTAAAACACCAGCCATACCCATTACTCGACTCTTATCAACCTTAGCTGATAAATAGGCAGTATAACACATAACATCCAAAGGATTTGATACAATAATAATTTTTGCATCAGGCGAATGTTTGATTACATTTTCAGTTACCGACTTTACGATTCCAGCGTTTGTTGCAATCAAATCATCTCTAGACATCCCTGGCTTTCTTGGAATACCTGAGGTAATAACAACTACTTCTGAACCAGCAGTCTTTGAATAATCATTCGTCGATCCTGTAATACGAGAATCGTAAAGATTTACTGGTGAAGTTTCCCACATATCAAGGGCTTTTCCTTCAGCAACACCTTCTTTTATGTCTAATAATACGATTTCATTAGCAACTTCATTGTGAGCTAAAACATTGGCACATGTTGAACCTACATTTCCTGCTCCTACTACGGTAACTTTCATTTTATTATTTTATTGATTCGTTTTTAATTCTTTCCGCTGCGAAATTAATAAGTTTTTCGTTATTCTCCGAGTAAAATGGAATCAACATCTGAATCATTCGAAATAAATAGCCTATTCATCGACGAGCTGCATTAAATTGCTGATGACTAATCATTTTACAAACAAACGAGAAAAATGATGGTTTTTTTTTTCTTATTTTTATTCAAAGGGGCAACCCCCTCAAACTCGTATCGTTTATAAAGGGAAGATCAAAGTGGAAAACAAAGACGAACTAAAGGAAATAGTTGACGGATGTATCCGTGGAAAACGCAAATACCAGAAGCGTCTTTTTGAACGATACTATGGAAAAATGATGGCTGTGTGCTATCGTTATGCAAAGGATCAGGATGAGGCGCAAGATATCGTTCAAAACGGTTTTATTAAAGTATTTAAAAAACTGGATGTTTACAATTTTGAGGGTTCTTTGGAAGGTTGGATTAGACGAATCATGGTAAATACGGCCATTGATCAGATTCGGAAAAATAAAAGGGATCCCTTTCTCATCGAAGACGAACAACGCGTCCAAGATGCTGAGGAGGAAATTCCATTTTCTGTTGAAGAAGATGAGTTTTACACAAAACTCAAAGCCGAAACTGCCATTCAGGCAATTAGTGAATTATCACCTGCTTATCGAATGGTTTTTAACATGTACGTCATTGAAGGATTTACCCACAAAGAGATTGCTGATTATTTAGACATCAGTGAAGGAACTTCAAAGTCGAACCTCGCCAAGGCTAAACAAAAACTGCGAAAACAGCTTACCGCTCAATTCGCGCACTTAAATGAGAATGAATAATTTTGACAAAATAATTAAAGATGCAGTGGACGGTTTCGAAGCCCCGTTCGATCCAACTGCATGGGATAAGCTGAGTAATCAGCTAAGTCCAATGGAAGACGCATTTAGAAATGCCGTTGAAGGACACGAAGCTCCTTATAATCCATCTGTTTGGTCTACAATCAAAGGACAAATTGGTGGAACTAGCGCTATTTTAAGCTGGGTTGGCGGTACTGCTGCTGTTATTGGTTTAGTTGCTGGATTTGTATATTTCTGGCAGGGGAACAATGAATCAACAAATCAAACGCCTCTTGCAAACAATGAGTTGAATGAGGATAAAACTGAAATTTTAAATACAAATCAAGATCATAATAATTCAATCATTGATAATCCTGCTGATTTGGCGTTAGAGGACAATGCAGTTCCTGAAGGAAATGAACTGAACGAAGAGAATAATATCGTTGCTCAGACCGAAGATCGTTCTGATATGAACAACAACGTTAATCCAGCTAATTCGAATCATCATGATAATAATGATGTTAATACGCAAGGTGAGGACAACAATTCAACTCATACAGTCGTGTCTGCTAATAATGGACTTGACAATGCTGATGCGCGTCAAAATATCGAAGTAGATGCACCTGAAGTAAATGCTGTAATCATGTTAAGCGAATATGAATTGTGTCAATGGGATGCAATCGTTTGCTCAGCTAAAGGGCAAGATGCTGGTGTGTCATACTCATGGGATTTCGGCGACGGAGCAATTGGGTCAGGCCGTTCGGTGAATCATGAATATGAAACGAATGGGAAGTTTGAAGTGACATTAACAATAAGAAAGACTTCTTCAAATAAGATTCTTGGAACATCTACAGAAACTATTGTTGTCCATGAGTTACCAAAGCTAGATTTTTCTTGGGACCAGCAAAATGTTGTGATTCCTACAATAGATTTCATTAATCTTTCACAACCTGCTTCAGATTGGGCATGGCATGTTAATGGTCAGATCATTTCTGATGAAGCGCAAACTGCATACACTTTCCGCGAAAAAGGAGACTACATGGTTTCGTTGCATGCAGAAAATGATCAAGGTTGTGAAAACACCTTACAAAAGACGGTTAGCATTGAAGATGATTATAATTTATTAGCGCCAACCGCCTTCTCTCCAAATGGCGACAACCTAAATGAAACGTTTATCCCATCCGCTTTAAAGATTATGGATGGTGTTGAATTTAACATGACCGTTTATAATGAAGGAGCCAATTTAGTCTACCAAACGTCAAATGTTAATATACCATGGGATGGTAGCAATCAAATTGATAATACGGAAGTACCTGATGGCGCTTATATTTGGGTAGTGAACCTTAAAAATAAGAACGGTATCATGGAAACGTATAAAGGACAAGTACTAGTAGTCCGTTAAAAGACCGGTAAAAACTACGACTATACTCTTAGTAGGAACGCTTTTATAGCGTTCCTTTTTTTGTTTACGGAATATTTTGACTAATTTCATCAGCACCAAAAAAAGTGAAATTCAGTAACCAAACGAAAAACTACATGTAAGTAATCACATGTCATTGGAAATTAAAGCCACGCTTAAGACACCAGAGGTCAACATCAATTCTGATGAAGGTACGATTCTGCTTGCAGGAATATCGATTCCTGAAGACCCGTATGCGTTTTATGCGCCAGTTAACGAAGCTTTAGAAGATTATTTGAAATCTCCCCAGGAAATCACCAAACTTGAGTTCAGATTGGAATATTTTAATACCAGCTCTACGCTTGTCATCAGAAACATAATTCGATCGCTCGCTGAATCAACCGCAGACACAAAACTACAGGTAATCTGGGTTTACGAAGAATATGACGAAGACATGAGAGAAGCTGGAGAAGAGTTTAAATTACTTTTCCATAAAGTCGCATTCGAACTGCAACGTGTAGACGAATTTTAGCTCCCATTATCATTTCATTAAAATTATTCTTTCAACGATTATTCGGTCGATAATTTGACACGAACAATTTGCGCTACTTATTTGTATAGGGGAAGGTAGTCTTAATTTTGTATAAATATTAGTCTACGCTGACCAGCATTTGTATCGTTTAGATATATCAGTATTGATTGTTTCAACCTTATTCAAACAACATGAAAAAACACTTCTACACATTACTCTTGCTCTGTCTCGTATTACCATTTTCTAATTTTGCACAGCAGCAATTTGGAGAACTTGCAATGGTCCGTCCTGGGCAGCAATCAACCTTACCTTCTTTTGTAAAGTTCAAGTC
>JAURQI010000071.1 GCA_030836155.1 Crocinitomix sp. | reverse complement strand
TTAGAGGAGATAAACCATTCATTTAAACCTAATACTATGCGATTTCTAATACCTGTCTTTATCACATCTTTTTTAGTCGTGGCTTGTGCTGGCGAAGAAAATCATTCATCGGATGTTGAGAGTAATGAAGTTGATACCACTGGTCAAATCATGGATACTGTAGCAGTTGATACGGTTGTATCGCCCTATCGATTCTAGAATTGGATAAAACAGTGACATCTGTATTAGCAGGGGCGGGGATCATTGGTTTGGCTTTAAGTTTTGCCTTTCAAGATTTGGCGGCGAACCTTATTTCGGGTTTCTATATGGCTGCTAAAAATCCATTCGAAATTGGAGATGTCATCCAGGTGAATGACCACATGGGGACCGTAAAGGATATTCAATTGAGAAGTACACTTATTGAAACCTTGGATGGCAACGAGGTGCGCATTCCTAACCGCATTCTATTCGAAAACCCGTTGATGAATTTTTACGAAACAAAAACACGTAGGATTGAATTAAAAGTTGGCATTTCTTATGGAGAGGATTTAGAGCGTGTCGAAAAAATAACTTTAGAAGCCATTCAGAAATTGCCGATCATTATCGAAGATAGTAAAGTAGAATTTATTTATACTGGGTTTGGAGATAGTTCGATCGATTTTCAAGTCATGTATTGGGTGCCGTACGACGATTATATGCAATATCTGCAAGGTGTAAGCGAGGGTGTCAAAGCCGTCAAAAAAGCTTTTGATGAAAATGATATTGTGATCCCATTTCCAATTCGAACATTGGATTTTGGCATCAAAGGAGGACAAAAGTTAGAAGAGTCTTTAGCCGAACATTCAGAAAATCAAAACCAAGAAAAATAATTAAGCAAATGAAAAAGATCATATTACCTATGCTATCATTGATTTTTGCGTTAGGTTGCAGCACAGCACGGTATTTTCCGAAAGAGTTTGACGAGAAGGTTGAGTTTGGTATGAGTTTGGGATCTTTCGAAAGACTGAAAAATGATCGTGTCTCGAAACAAGATGATGGTATGCCCTTTCGCCATGTTTATTTAGAGGAGGTAACAGCCTTACCTTTTGAGTTTATCGGTTATTATTTTGATGATGATAATAATAAACCCCTATACGAAGTAATCATTAGCTATAAGGATATAAAAGTGAGGGATCAGGTGGCACGAGACTTATTTGGGAGCCCCAACGCAGAGAACAATTCTGAATGGCATTTAAAACCAAAAAACGGTCCTGAAATAAAGGCTTGGACACATAAGCAAAAGCTAGTTATTGTCGCATTAATTCCAGAAACGGAATGGCATCCGGATGAGAACTCTTAATTATCGCTAATAACAACTCAACTTTCCACGACCTATGACTGTTTCGTCGTTCCTCACAATTCGATATAAATAGATTCCGGTATTTTGAGGGGTGGAAACAGATTCTTGACCAGCTTCAACTTTTTGCACGTCTAATAATGCTCCTGAAATCGAATACCATTCGACCGAGATGTCTTCGTTAAAAGGACTTGAAAATACAGCTTGTCGATTACCTGAATAGCCCAAGGCCAAGTTGTGTTGAACGTTAGATTCAAGCCCGGTCAAAGAGCCGGGTAAAAATATGTCGTCCGTGACATGCGAACATCCGCAGGCATCATTGATAAGTAAGGTGTAATTACCCGGGCAAACATCTATTAAGTCACAACCATCCGCACCTGGGTCAGGCGTCCAAAAACAAGAATAACCTTCATCATTGCATGTGTTTAAAACATCATTAATTAAGACATCACCATCACAAAGATCAGGTGCTGAGGGTGGAATAATTTCATAATCTACCTCGATTGGTAAAGGGTCCATAAGGTATACGGAGTCCTCATAAACGCATCCGTCTCCGTCAGTGACAAATATATAATACCACTCACCTCCAGCTAATATGTTCGCAAGACCTGTACCATCAGCGTTCAAAATATTGCCCAAGCTATCGGAAATCTCAATATCAATTGGATCTGATCCACCAGATACGTTTATATATATGGCACCATCTGAAAAGCCATGGCAAGTTGGGTGGTATATGACCGTGTCAACAATAAAGTCTTCGCATTGCGCAAAACTTTGAGCAGCAAGAAGAAATACACTAAATAAAAATAAGAATTGACGCATCGGGTTGTTTTTTAGCAAGACGTTACCCTGCTTTCATTTGTTGCACCATAGCCTACAGATCAACACCATTTGCCATTAAAACCGCCAATAAGGGAATCAAGAGCAGAAGAATTAACTCCAAGCGAACACTCCAAAAAATAATACGATAGCGAGGCAGATCAATGCTTTCTAAACCTTCTTTTTTCATTTTTTTACGGGACTGGAGGAAAATAACAGTTGGTATAATAGATAACAATCCAACCAGAATAAAGAGTGAAAACTTTAGAATAAAAATGTCATTCGAAAAATAATAGTCGGCTCCTTTTGCATAAAAGAAAACACGTAATAGTCCAGTTGTCACCACAAAAATTGAGGAGAGGCCATAAATACCATCGATGACCACTAATTTGTTTAAAGCAGATTTGGTCATCGTTTTTTGCACAAAAAACTGCTCAGCAAAAACAGCAGCTATCAAAACAATAATGCACAAATAATGACTATATGTGAGTAATATCGACCAGATCATAGTATAAAGATAACCAATCTGATTCGGGTTTGTTTGGATGACTTTCATCTAATATTACTATATTGTTAACTCGAAATCAACACTATGTTAACCAACTTTCGAATTATTGAGCCATCGAAATGGCTAGTGGGCTTATTCAGTCTGTGTATCGCGACTATTTCTTTTGGTCAGATTGATCATTGGGAGACTGCTGTTTATGAATACAATACTTGGTCCTATTTAGTGCCTGACGCACCTGTTGACGAAGCATGGAATACCCTCGATTTTGATGCGGGAGATTGGTCTACCGGAGCTGGCGGATTTGGTTATGGAGATGGAGATGATAATACCGTAGTGCCTACAGGCACAGTTTCTATATATCAGCGTATTGAGTTTGATGTTACTGATAAATCGGTAATTGCGGCTGCTGCCTTAACCATTGATTATGACGATGCATTTGTTGCGTATTTGAATGGCGCAGAGATTACCCGAGAATTAATGGAAGGTGAAGGGCAACCTGATTATGATCAGTATGCCGCTGGTTTGCACGAAGCGACCATGTACGACGGGGTTTATCCTGCGCAATATGGCCTTACGTTAGGCTTTTTAGAGGATCACCTTAATGAAGGCACAAATGTATTATGTGTTCAATCGCACAATGAATCTTGGACTTCCAGTGATATGACTTCCCGAGTTTATTTCAGTTTTGGAATAACGGATGAGTCTTCAGATTATGGACCAACACCTGGTTGGTTTATACCGCCTGTCGTTTTAACGGAATCTAATCTGCCAATTGTTGTTTTAGAAACTGATGGTGCGTCCATTGTGGATGATCCTAAAATAGAGGCGGTAATGGGAATCATCAATAATGAGGATGGTATGAATTCAATCACGGATGAATTTAATGAGTTTTATGGCCATATCGGAATTGAGATTCGCGGTTCATCCTCCGGAACTTTTCCTAAGAAATCGTACGGTCTGGAAACGAGAGGACCAGATTCAACAAATTATAATGTCTCAATCTTTGATTGGCCGGTAGATAATGATTGGATTTTATATGCTCCTTATTCTGATAAATCATTAATCAGAAATGTATTGACCTATAAATTGGGGAATGAAATGGGTGAATATGCTCCTCGAACTGAATTAGTTGAATTGGTCATCAATGGACAGTATCAAGGTGTCTATGTTTTTATGGAGCGTATCAAGGAAAATCCAGGACGTGTTAATGTGGACGAATTAGAATTTGATGATACTGAAGGCAATGAGTTGACGGGAGGATATGTTATCAAAGTGGATAAGACAACCGGAGGTGGTATTATTGCTTGGACTTCTCCTTTTTTACAAGCTGCTCCGGCATGGGGACCCGTTCATTATCAAATGCACGATCCAGAAATCGAAGAAATGCATCCTACACAACTTGAATATATTGAGTCGTATGTTACCGCTTTTGAAACCGCTTTAGACGGACCAGATTTTACTGATCCTGAGGAGGGTTATCTACCTTATGTGGATTTAAAATCATTTGTAGATTTTATGATCGTGAATGAAATCAGTAAGAATGTAGATGGGTATCGGATCAGTACATTTTTGCATAAACAAAGGTTGAGTGAAGGCGGTAAATTAACCGCTGGTCCGCTTTGGGATTTTAATCTTGCTTGGGGAAATGCAAATTATTGTCAAGGAGGCTGGACGACTGGGTGGGAGATCTATTTTAATGATGTTTGTGGTGGCGGCGGTTCGCTGAATAATCCATTTTGGTGGAATCGCTTTGTAGAAGATCCCACCTATACACATGCACTAAACTGTCGTTGGCAAGAATTGCGCATGACGACCCTACATACCGATACGATCTTAGCATTTATTGATGAAATGGAAACTTACTTAGCTGAACCAGCAGAGCGTAATTTTCAACGTTGGTCTATTTTAGGGACTTATGTTTGGCCCAACAATTTTGTGGGCGATACCTATGCACAAGAAATGGATTATTTGCGTGAATGGACAATTGCTCGTCTCTCGTGGATGGATGAAAATATGTTTGGGACATGCGAAGACTTGCAAGTAGAGACGGATACAAATATTGAATTAGCTATATTTCCAAATCCGGCAAAGGATCAGGTTTATCTTCAGATGAATCGGGTACTTGCTGACTGCCGTGTTCAGGTAATCAACCAAGCGGGTCAAATTTTGATCAATCAGTCGATCTCAAATCAAGCTATACCGATGATTGACGTTTCAGGCTTAGCAAAAGGACTGTATTGGATACAGATATTTGATCAAGAAGAACTCAAAGCAACTAAAAAACTCGTAAAAAATTAAGATGAAAAGAATATTATTCATGGCCGCATTTACTGCAGCTCTCATCGGATGTAATAAAGAAGAAGGTCCTGGAGGAACATCAATACTTACTGGAAATGTCTCAGTAGCTGATCATGAAAATGGAGATCATGAAGTAACCGAGGTCTATTTTACACCCGGATTGGAAATTGAGCATGGAGAATATTGGATATTAAACACGCCTGAGGGATATACACAGTTTTATATTTATTATGATAATCCAGATTGGGTTTCACCTGCTGATCCTGGCTTGGAGGGTAGAACAGGCTTAGCTGTGTCTTTTCAATACTCAGACTCTAATATAGAGATTGCTATGGCTACAGAAGAGGCTCTATTGGCCGGAGCTGGTGATCATTTCGATATCCTCCGTTCAGGTGATATCCTAACGATAACAAATACAAAAGCGGGTTATACGCCAGATGCGGATAATGTAACGACACCATTTGAGCTAAATACGGATCAACAAGGACAAGCCAGTAATATTGGCGCTTTTGCACCTGCTGTAGATGAGAAGGTTTATATTCAATACGGAGATAAAACTGTATACGGGGATGTTGTTCGCACGGGTGGGTCTGGAGAATATGAATTCACGAACCTTACAAAAGGAAATTATACGGTATATGCTATTTCAAAAGATACAACCGCTATCGATGCCACTGTATTGGTTGAGATGGATGTGGAAATAGCCGATAATAAATCAACTGTTACCGTACCTGAAATTGAAATTCTTCGATAAAATCAGGAAAGCATTATTTTTATTGTAGAAAACAAAAAACCTGTCGAGTTATGACCAGTCGACAGGATCTTTGTTTTACGCGTTTAATTGGTAGAGAAAGTTGGTTGCAATCTCTATCTATAAAACGTTCAATTAATCCTAAGGGATGCTTTATACCTTTGATTAATCGACGCATAAATTAAATCTTTCGATAAATTGGAAGATTAGTACTACCAAACAAATAGACTAATACAGAATCTTAACGAGCGGCAAAACTTTTTGTATGCGTTTGATTTCTTCTGCGGGGATTTTGTTGCCCTTAAGATTCAAGTAGCGTAAATTGCTCCACGATTTAAAGGTGTCACCAATACTGGTCAGATCATTTTTTGCCAAACTCAAATAGATCAAATGATTATTATTATTAAAACCTTCAGAAAGCATGGTGATCTTATTCTCACTTAAATCTAATACCTCTAGGTTTTGAATACCATTTAAATCAAGTTTAGTCAAATCCTGCGTTGTTAATTCTGCACCAAATAGATAAATTCGTTTAAGCTCCGGACAAAATGATCCCATATTCCAGAGTGCTGTGTCTCCACTTGCCATTTCATTAAAAGGAAAATCCTGCAAACAAATCTCTTCGATCTTTAAACGCAACGGATGGTTGCTGAGGTTATAGGAAAAAGCCGGATTGATCGCTGAATAATAATCACCAGGATTTTCGGAAAGCAAGCTTTGAAGTATAGGGTATCGATCAATTTCAAACTGATTGATTGCGATTTCTACTAATCCCTTCACCTCTTTCATCGTTGCAGTGAGTTCCTTTTCGATCTGCTTGATTTCCTTTTTATTTTCATCGTCGATCATTACAGTGATCGGGTAGGCATAATGATAAAAACCAGTCTCCAATTCGCCTATTCTTTTTAGGTTGCCAGTTATCTTTTCGGCATAAGGAAGGATACTCGGATTAGACCCTCCATGGGTTAAAATATCCAAGGCATTTTTTACCGCAATAGCATCGGCGAGTGTCTTTTGTGTATTCAGGTATGTCTGTCCAAAACCAAAAAAGGTAGTAGATAGGATGAGAAGTAAAAGCAGTGATTTTTTCATGAAATTGGTTATTTCTTGGCGATGGTTAATCCCTTTGGTGCTTTTAACTCCCCCGCATCATACATATTAATGTATAAGGTAATGGGTTCGTCTTGGTTTTTCCAAGTGAGTTCATACATGTCTAATAGACCTGATCCCATGAAGCCATTTTCAGACTCAAATTGACAACAACTACCCGTTCGCGTATAAGTGATGTATTCACCTTTTGGACCAGCAAGTGCATTTAGATATCGACGTTCATTTAAGGGTCCTTCACTTGTCGGCACTCCACCTACCATTATCGGATTCTTTTCCGTATAGCCATAGGTTTTATCCGTTGATATTTCTTTTAAATCAAAGGTCTTTTCATTGAGTAGAGGCCAATATTCTTTTGTTGGCGCCTTTTCTTCAACGACTTCTTCTGTATTACCGCAGGCTAACAAAAGTAGCGTTGCAAATAAAATTAGACTATTTTTCATATGATCAGATTATACAGTGAATGGTCAAATGAGTATTAATTTATTTTAATAAACCAGCATCCTGGTATACTTTAACAGACCGATCAAACAGATCTATTAAATCTTTCTCTCGTTCTTCGTCCATATATTTAATATGGAAACAAGATTTTCCTTTCAAAGCTTGCTGGAGGTTCTGTGTTAATTCTCCAATTTCATCTTTATGTGTATACACCGGGAAAAAATATAAGCGTACATCCTTTGGTTTTGGAACAATACTCGCAAAATAGATCCCGTCCACCTTTTGTTTACCTTGCATGGTTGGAATCGTGCCGCAAACTTCGAACTTATCATTGGCATCAGCCGTGATTTTGAAACTTTTCTGATGCTCCTTTAGAAGATTGATTAGCGTGCTCTTTATTTCATTTACATCTTTTGTCATAATGGATCCTATTAAATGTGTTGATCAATCAATACTGGATTGCCATCAGGGTCAACTAAAACAATGCTTGCTGGTCCGGTTGTTGTTTCGTCGGCTTCTCGTTCCAGCTTTAATCCTGCTGACTTTACTTGCTTTTGAATTTCTCGAACATCATCAAATTTATCCAGCGATTGTGCATTTTCATCCCATCCAGGATTAAAGGTGATGATGTTTTTATCAAACATGCCTTCAAAAAGACCAATTAATGCGTTCCCGTTTTTCATGATCAGGTAATGATTTCCATCTCCGCCAAATTGCGAAAAGCCAATTTTTTCATAAAATTCTTTCGATTTTTTCAGGTCCTTGACCGTTAAACTGATTGAGAATGCTCCTAATTTCATGATTCCAATTTTTATGATTTACATCTTGTGAATAAAGAAGAACGAGCAAAAAGATAATGATAATTTGGGAAAGGCTAAAAATCCAAACAGCATTAGCCATCCTTTTTCCAACCTTATCTTTTGGGTATTTAATCCAGAAGAATACAAACGTACAGTAAATGAGGAGGAAGTTGGAAGCGTCTTTGTCTTGCACATCCTTAACGGTATTTGTAAATAGGCTAACTGGTGTAGCAATTGATTTTACAGGGTTTTTACGATGAATCCGATTATGAATATCCCAGTTAAAACCAATGCGCAAGACCAGCGTCACAATGAACAATATGATTAGTAATTCAAACAATCTTTAATCCCAATTAACCTCATAACCTTTTTTAACGATCCCCATAAAAATACGGAGATGCGTGTCGGAAAGGTGTTCACGCGTTAAATCAATAACCTCTTTACCGTTTCCTTTTAAGATCAGCTCTTCATCAAATTTTCCTTTCGGTTTAAAGTATAAACCAAAAGAAGAAATGGAATATTCAGGACTATTTATTGAACCTCCTAAAGGTATACCCTGGGCGACAACATACCTTTGTCTTGCTGGTTTCAGGATAGCTGCATCGTATTTATTCAAATGTGTTTTTCTGGTAAATTTAAAAGGTTTGACACCAAATTGATGTATTAAATACCCTTCCTTTACTTGATCAAAATAGACCTGCGTAGTTGCTAAGTTCATCCATACCCCAACAAAGATAGGGAGGAGACAAAAAAGATGATTGACATGTACAGTATGATATTCTTCAAATATCACATACCCTGGCACAAGACCAGCGATGATTAATAGATAAGCAGCTCCACGTCCAGAAGGAGGGAAAGATTTACCTTGATCAAGATGGTTTGTGGTATGTTTCTCAGTCATGCTTATTTGTTGTTATTAGAAGTTCGGCTGTGTTGAGCGGTCAATTCTTTTGCGAATAAAAAAACCGGCACTGAGCGAAGTCGAGGTGCCGGGTTTGTATTTTTTTGTGATTGAGTTTGTTTATCCACCGAAGTCGTCGAAACGAACATTCTCTGGTGGTACACCCCAATCATCACACATTTTTTCAACTGCTTGGTTCATCAATGGAGGTCCACAGAAGTAAAATTCAATATCCTCTGGAGAATCATGATGCGATAAGTATTGGTCGATTACTGCTTGGTGAACAAAACCTACAAATCCATCTGGTTCTTCGTCATGGATATCTTTCTTCTCCGTCCAGTTATCTTCTGGTTTTGCATCCGAAAGCACCATGTAAAATTTGAAGTTAGGGAACTTCGATTCAAGCTCTCTAAAATAGTGGATATAGAATAATTCTGCTTTTGAACGTCCACCATACCAATAAGTCACCTTACGATCAGTCTCTAAAGTCTTGAACAAGTGATAAAGGTGTGAACGCATTGGTGCCATACCTGCACCACCACCAACGTATAACATTTCTGCGTCTGAATGGTTGATGAAGAATTCTCCGTAAGGTCCTGAGATAATCGCTTTATCACCTTCTTTTAAGTTAAAGATGTATGAAGATGCGATACCAGGATTAACATTCATCCACGTTCCAGTCTTACGATCGAATGGAGGAGTAGCCACACGTACATTTAACATGATACGACGCCCCTCTGCAGGGTAAGAAGCCATTGAATAAGCACGAACTACTTCTTCGTCATTTTTCATAACGAGGTCGCGAATCGCATATGGTCCTTCAGCCCAATCTTGAACGAATTTGTCTGGCTCACCTGGGTGATCTAATGGATGTGCTGTCACATCCATTTCCGAATATTTTACTTCACATGGCGGTATCTTAATTTGGATATATCCACCTGCTTTATAATCCATGTCTTCTGGAATCTCAACGATAAACTCTTTAATATAAGTTGCAACGTTGTAGTTGGAAACAACTTCTGCTTCCCACTCTTTAATTCCCATTACTTCTTCTTCAACATGGATCTCCATGTCTTCTTTCACCTTAACCTGGCATCCTAAACGCCAGTTATCAGCAATCTCTTTACGAGAGAAGTGAGGTTCCTCTGTTGGAAGGATGTTTCCTCCTCCAGAATTTACTTGACAAATACACTGTACACAAGTACCACCACCACCACAAGCAGATGGTAAGAAAATTCCGTTTGAACCTAGTGTGCTCAAAAGTGTTCCACCACCATCAACTTCCAATTCGTGCTCACCGTTGATGGTGATTTTGATTTTACCAGATGGTGAAATCTTAGCTTTTACGTAAAGCAATAAACTTACAAGCAATAAGATGATTGCTGTAAAAACGATAACCGTAATTAATATAACCTGTCCCATTCTACTCTCTAATATTATTTTTAATTGGCTTAATCTGTTATTGAATTATCCGTTGGGGTGTCCACTTGTACAGTTTGATCGTCAACTTTTGCATCATCTTCCGACTCTAAGTTGATTCCACTGAAGCTCATAAATGCGATACCCATCAAACCAGTAATAACAAATGTGATCCCTAATCCTCTCATAGGAGCTGGTACATTCGAATACTTAATTTTCTCACGAATAGCAGCAATTGCTACAATCGCTAAGAACCATCCAATACCTGAACCAATACCGAAAGCAGTAGCTTCACCGATTGTTGAGTATTGACGTTCTTGCATGAATAATGCACCCCCTAAAATTGAACAGTTTACAGCGATCAATGGTAAGAAGATACCCAAAGCACCATAAAGTGCTGGAGCAAATTTTTCAACCAGCATCTCCACCAATTGTACAATTGATGCGATGACCGCAATAAACATGATGAAAGAAAGGAAGCTTAAATCCATCGTCGCGTATTCGTCCCCCAACCAAGATAAAGCCCCTGCTTGAAGCACATAGTTTTCTAATAACCAGTTTACCGGAACGGTAACACCAAGTACGAAAATTACTGCAGCTCCCAAACCAACGGCAGTCTTTACCGTTTTGGATACTGCCAGATAAGAACACATACCTAAGAAATAGGCAAAAATCATGTTCTCAATAAAGATTCCTTTTAGGATAATATTTAAATAATCTTGCATGATGTATTCTTATTAATGGTCTTCAATTAATGAGGTGTTTCTACTACGTTGTACCCAAATTACAATCGCCACTGCGAATAGTGCAAAAGGGGCGAGGATAATAAAGTTGTTATCCATGTATCCGTATTTGTAAAGTCCTGTTCCAGCGATACGATCTCCGAATAATTCAACTCCGAAGAATTTACCTGAACCAAAAATCTCACGAATAACCGATACAACGACGAGTACCCAACCGTATCCAAGCGTGTTACCCACAGCATCCAAGAATGAAGGCCAAGGTTTGTTCGCCATTGCAAAGGCCTCAAATCGACCCATGATGATACAGTTTGTAATAATCAATCCAACGAATACGGAAAGTTTCTCTGCCATATCTGGTAAGAAAGCTTTCAAAATTTCGTTTACAATAATTACCAACGCTGCAACAACAACCAACTGAACGATAATTCGAATTCGAGAAGGAATCAAGTTACGAAGCATTGAGATAATCACGTTACCGAGTCCCAGTACAAAGAATACACTCCCTGTCATTACTAAGGCCTGCTCAATGGAAACCGTAATTGCCAAAGCTGAACAAATACCCAATACTTGTAAAGTAACTGGGTTATTGTCATCCAATGGCTCTGTAATTAGCCTTTTGTTTTTCTTGGAAAACAAAGGTTCTTTTGGTGCTTTAATTTTTTCACTCATCTCAACCAGTTGTTATTTATTAAAGTATTTCACGTAAACCTGCACTGTACGGTCTACCATCTCTTCAACGCCCTTAGAAGTAATTGTTCCTCCTGTAATGCCATCTACTTTGTGAGCATCACCACCTGAACCATCTTTTACCACCTTGATTTTCTTGTATTTTCCATCAACAGAAATCACTTCAGAATCATATTGATCATAGAAGAAAGGTTGTTTGATCTCAGCACCTAAACCTGGTGTTTCAGTCTTGTGATCAAACGTTGCCCCATAGATAGATGATTTGTCTTCATCAATGGCCAAGTATCCCCAAATTGGTCCCCAAAGTCCACTTCCTACAACCGGAATAACGTATTTTTTTGTTCCGTTCAAAGACGCCACGTACAATGGATACTTTCTATCTTTAGGATCAATTGTTTTATCACGGAATTGTTTTTTGATGTCAATATCAAAAGCAACTTCTCCGTCTAAAACATTTCCTTCAGCACCCAATACTAAACATTCGTCAGAAAGTACATACTCATCGTAAAGTGCCTCCGCATTTTTACGGGAAATGTCTAAGGTGTCTCCGTTTTTAACCTCTTTTACTTTTAAGGCATTCAGGATATCCATTTTCTTTTTTACCTCTGTGTTCTTATCCTGCTTTTCTTTCAGTCCCATTGACACAGCAGCCAAACCAGAGCCCACAACCACTACAAGAAGGATCGCAAACAAAAAGGTATAACCGTTACTATCTTTATTTATCGCCATGATTATGCGGTTTTAAGTCGTTTTAATCTTCGTTTAACATTCGCTTGAATCACATAGTGGTCAATCATCGGAGCCATTACGTTCATAAACAAGATGGCCATCATTACCCCTTCAGGATATGCTCCGTTAAATACACGGATAGTTATTGAAAGGGCACCTCCTAAGAAACCGTAAATATATTTACCGGTACTCGTCTGGGCGGCGGTGACCGGATCGGTTATCATAAAGACAGCACCGAACATAAATCCACCAATTACCAAGTGATTAATAGGATCTAAATCCATATAAGGTGTTACTGATCCAAGTTGAGTCAAATAACCAACTGCTAAACCACCAAGTACAAAGCTCACCATTATTTTCCAGCTGCCAATACCTGTATACAATAATAGTCCAGCTCCAATAAGAATAGCAATAACAGATGTTTCTCCAATTGAACCAGGAATGATTCCAACGAATGATTCCCATAGTGGCCAAGCAGATTCGAAGGCAGATAGTCCGCCCTGATAGGCCCAATCCTCTGCCGGTCCATTAAAGGTGGCTAATTGGCCAAGTTGCGTAGCACCTGAGATACCTTCTGGCAACACTTCCATTTCACTAACCCCTGACATCCAAATTTTGTCACCTGACATCATTGTGGGATATCCGAAGAATAAGAAAGCACGTGCCGTCAATGCAATATTGACAATGTTCATCCCTGTTCCTCCAAAGACCTCTTTACCGAGCACAACTGCGAATACAGTAGCAACTGCAACCATCCATAATGGAATGTCAGCAGGAACGATTAAAGGAATAAGCATCCCTGAAACTAAGAATCCCTCTTGAATGGCATGTTGGTTTTTGATACAGAAGATGAATTCAACTCCCAAACCAACCCCATAGGAAACAATGACAATCGGTAAAACTTTGATAGCACCATAAAGCGCTTTAGCGCCCATCATGTGTGTGAAATCAAATTTTCCAGTCTCACCCAAAGCATAATAATGCCAGTGACCCGTATTAATGATACCAAAGATTAAACATGGGATCAAAGCGACGATCACCATGAACATGGTTCTTTTCAAGTCAATACCATCACGGATATGCGAACCTTTTTTGGTCGTTTCTCCAGGTGTGAAGGCAAATGTATATAGCGCATCCCAAACTGGGTGGAATTTAGCCCACTTACTCTCGTGAGTAGGTTCCAATTTGCGCATGAATTTTTCTAAAGACTTCATTCTAATGATTAATTTTTAATTCAAATTACATGCATTCCTTATGGATCAAATCCAAACCTTCACGGATTTTATCCTGAATATTAACTTTCGATGTACATACGAACTCGCATAGTGCAAAATCTTCAGGAGCTACTTCGTAGATTCCAAGATTTTCCATTAGATCGATATCTTCGTACATACATGATTTGATCAATTGCATAGGGTAAATGTCAAAAGGGAATACTTTTTCCAATTCTCCCGTAACAACGAATGCACGAACCTCACCATTCAAATTTGTGTTTAGAACACGTTTCTTGTTTGGTGTTAGCCATGAGAAGTATGAGCGGTTGATCGAGAACTTTTTAGTTCCAGGACCTAACCATCCGCCACCCGAAAGTTGGAAAGCAGGCTCATCACCCTCAGGGATAACGGTAACTTGGTGATCATAAAAACCAACATAACCGTCAGCATCTATTTTTTCACCAGTCAATACGTTTCCACTGATGTACCTCACATTATCTGAAGCGATCTGACCGTCAACCATTGGTTTAATGGTAGCACCAATTCGCGTTTTTACATAACTTGTTTTCTTAACCTCAGAACCAGTCAATGCAACTGTTCTCGTCGGATCAAATTTACCCGCCAACAACGTTCTTCCGATTGTTGCAACATCCAAAGCGTTTACCGTCCATACAATCTCACCTTTATTGATTGGATCAATATGGTGAATTTGCGTGCCGACATTACCAGCTGGATGTTTACCTGAGATGGTATGCGTTTGAACTCCTTTTGCATCGGTAATCGCTGCGTCGTGAGAAACATTTGCACGTTTGGTTAAATGAACTTTGCCGTCGGTAAGCTTAGCGATTGCCGTCAATCCGGCTTGAAAAGCATCATGCTCTCCATGAAGGATATAATCGTAGTCTGGTGCTAACGGTGAAGAGTCAAAAGCAGATACAAAAATCGCTTTCGGTTTGTCTGTTGGCCTTGCTATCACATCAATAGGGCGCATCTTAATAAAAGGCCACAATCCGTTTTCAAGCAATGCTTTTTTGACACCTTTTCCATCCATTGAATCCGGATTACTAGCTCCAAATTCTTCTGATGCATCCGTACCGTCAGCTTTGATTCTGACTTCTAGGATTCGGCGTTTTTCACCACGGAAAACATCTGAAATTTCTCCAGCGACTGGAGATACAAATTTTATTTCTTCCTGGTATTTATCAAAAAAGATAACCGTTCCAATTTTGACTTTGTCTCCAACCTTAACGGTCATTTTTGGCACGAGGCCATGGAAATCAGGTGGCTTAATTGCAAACAACGAAGATTCGGCAGTCGTTTTGACTTTCTCAGCTTCCCCTTGCAATGTTATATCCAGTCCTTTCCTTAACTTGATAGTCCCTGACATATCTTATATGGATATTTGTTTAGAATAAGTGACAAATTTAAAGATCGATTGGCTTATTTAAAACCTTTTTTATTTCAAAATAATAGTTTAGAACGATTCTAAATAAGCTTCTTTTGTGATAATTCTCACTAAAGCAAATGCAATAGCTCATTCAATGCCTTTATTTCAGCCGTGTCCAGATCATGTTCGCGATTTTCTGGATTAAATAATATCGTATGAAAACCGCAATTTTTTGCTCCTTTAATATCTGTTTCTGGATTATCACCAATCATCACAGACTCTTCGGCAAAAGCAGCTGTTTTTTGCAAAGCTGTTTCGAAAACGAGCGGATGTGGTTTGTTTACACCGACTTCTTCTGTACAAAGAATTAGGTCAAAATACTCACTTAAGTTACAGTTATTCAACTTAGTATGCTGCACTTCTAAAAAGCCGTTCGTGATAATGTGCAAGGCATATTTTTCATTTAAATAGGTTAAAGCTTCATGAGCAAATGGAAAAATGTGTTTTTTCTGCGGACTACGCAGGACATATTCATTTCCGAGCTCAATTGCCTTATTATCACTGTTTCGAACTTTAAATGTATTTAAAGTGTCCAAAAAGCGACCCGTTCTCACTTGTTCCTTCGATACTTTCCCGTGGTTATACAAGTGCCAATAACGAGCGTTAATTTCTTGATAAGTTTGAATGAATTTCTGCACGTCTGCAATGTCTTCACTCAATCTCAATTCATGATATAGTTCTAGAAGCGCCTCAGAGGAGTTTTTTTCAAAATCCCAAAGTGTATGATCTAGGTCGAAGAAGACGTGTTTGAGATTTTTCACGCGCTTAAAATTTGAATAGGTAAATGCTTAAGCACATCAATGCGCTGTATAATGCAGTAAACAATAACATCAACGGAAATGTTTTCTTCTTTCCTCCATAAAATTTCGCACATACGATTGATCCGATCGGAACAGATAAAAACAAAGGCGCCAAAAGTGTTACACCATACAAGCCAAGCGTATGTTTTATCCAAACAATAGTTTTGTTTAATCGGGTGAAGGTCTTTTTTTGTTTTATTTCAATTCCCGCTTCCGCCGCTTTGCGCATTTTTTCAATCTTCTTGCGGTGAGAACGGTCCATAAAATACTCACTGAGGTAATAGAAGACTGTCATGGTGATCCAAGCTCCAAGCGTAGCGCTTACAAAGATTTCAAAGAGAGAAGCTATCGATTCTTCTCCCAAAGCAGCGTAAGCACCCCAATGAACAAATACAAATTTAAATGTCCCAAAACCAAAAGCGAAGATGATTAAATTCCAGTTCATTCTGATCGTTTAACACCATAAGCTAAATCACCCGCATCTCCAAGTCCCGGAACGATATAGGATTTATCATTTAACATAGGGTCTATGGCCACAACCCATATATCTGTACCTTCAGGTAAAGCCGATTTAATATGCGCAATAGCTGATTCACTCGCAACTATAGAAGCGATGATTAATCGTTTAGGTTGACCATTTTCCAATAAAGCTTGATAAACCAATTCCATTGATTGCCCTGTGGCTAACATCGGATCTGCAATGATGAGTGTTTTACCCTCCAATTCTGGACATGCTTTATATTCAACAACAACCTCAATCGCTTCACCTTCTGTTTCTTTTCGATACGCTGAAACAAAAGCATTTTCGGCGCCATCAAAAATGTCCAATAAACCATGATGTAAGGTTAAGCCCGCTCGTAAAATGGAGGCCACGACGATTTGTGAATTTGGAATTGACATATTAGCCGTACCAAGAGGCGTGATAATATCCTTGTCTGTATAGTTCAGGGTTTTACTGATCTCGTAACCCAAGATATGACTTAAACGTTCCATGTTCTTTCGAAATCGCATGCGATCACCTTGTACGCTTTTATCACGCAACTCAGCCATGAACTGATTGGCAATGCTATTGTTTTTTGTGATTTCGTGAATCATGTTTTAAATGCTTAGCGCAAAGCTAGGTAAAATCCATGATTTAAGAGGTAAATAATCCGCCATTCAAATTTAGGGTCTGTCCTGTAAGATATCCTGCTTCATCTGCAAATAATGATTCAAGAACATGTGCCAACTGTTTTGGGTCTCCGAGCTCTCCTGTTGGGATATTGGATTTGAGTACTTCCTGCATATCGTCAGGTACATCATTGATCATACCAGCATTAAAATAGCCAAGCGCGATTGAATTGACGGTAATATTTTTCTTTGCTAATTCTTTTGATAAGGTCTTCGTTAGTCCCAATAAACCGGCTTTAGAAGCTGCATAAGCAGATGTACCAACAAATCCTGTTTGTGCCACGACGGATGACATAAAAACGATACGACCAAATGCTTGTTCACGCATCAGAGGAATAACGTGTTTACTCACCAAAAATGGTCCAGTCAAATTAACAGCAATCGTCTCATCCCAATCGGCTTGTTTTAATTTCCAAGACATACCATTACGAGATACTCCAGCGTTATGGACCACCATATCGATCCTTCCAAAATCGGCTTTGACCTTTTGAATCAGCTCTTCAACTTCTGATTCTATTGTAATGTCAGCTTGATAAGTTTTGACATGATCTAAGTTTAAGTCTGGTTCGTTCTGAAAATAATGCAGTGCGAGATTAGAATCACTGTTTTTGAAGTGATTAACCAATGCTGTTCCTAGTCCACCTGAACTTCCGATGATCAAGAGTGTCTTTTTCATTCCTGTTTATTTCTTCAATTTTCTCAAGGTTCGAAACCAAATTGGAGTCTGATCAAGTTCGTAATGATAATAGTTTCGATCCGAAGCGCCAAATTTTCGATAGAAGGTGGCTACATTTTCAATATCGGATCCACCAAAATCGAGTGTTTTATAGGTGCCTTGAAAGCGTTGAAAAGCCTCGTCAAAGAGGGCGTACATGACACCCTTCTTTTTTGCTTCTTCTGCTGCAGCTCCCTTGAGGTAAGTAATTCTTTTTTTATCCTTCAGAAAAAATCCACCAGCCACTAAGGCTTGATTTTCATCATAAGCTAAAATGAGCTCACCATGCTCATTTTTTAATGCTGTATTCATAAGAGCTGTCAAGATGATTAAATCCTCTTTCTTAACGGAGTCAATCTTGTGCGCAACATGTTCTTCGAATAAGTTAATCAATAGACTTGGGTCTAACCCAGCGCGAAATGTAAATTGTTTTTGTCCTTTTTTGATTAACCTTTTGGCATTGGTTTTGAATTTTTTTTCGAATTCATTTTCCAACGTCAAGTATTGATGAGAGCGAATGGTTTCTTGATCCAATAAGTCCGATTTTTCGGAGCGAAAGGAAAGATGAGCAAATTCCTTTTGAATCAAAGGTAAAACTTCAGCCCAAGAAAAATCATCACCAATAATGTCATATTCCCGTGTGAATGGCGCAGGATAGAGACGCTTGACACCAAGTTTCTTAGTGAACGGCAAGGGCAGAATGGTTTTATAATCATCCGTTATGACGGCTGACCAGTTTTCTGCACAATTGTCTAAATACCAGCTATACTGAAAGATGTTTTCAATATCACATTCCTTTAAACGTTTATCCCATTTTACGGGGTCAATATGTTCACGATTTACAATCTTCATGCTTCCAGCACATCAGAGAACGTCTTAAATTCATGATTATTCTTGTGACGTTCGATAAATCGCTCTAATTTTTTTAAAGCAAATTTTGTACAAGCTTTTGGATGACCGATAAAAACCGTGTCTTCGAAGCCTTTTTGCTTATTGCGTCTCAGGACATGATTCATTTTAGTGACGAAATATCCATCGACCCCAGCAGACAAACGCATACCTTTTGTGAGCATTTTTTTTCTCAAACCAGGGGAGGGCATAGGATATCCATCACCCATAGGTTTGTGTTGGCTAGGTTTTAATCGACCTAGGGTAAATAATCGCCAGAAAAATAGGGCACTGTATGATTCGCTTGAAATGGGGTATTCCCAAAAATCACCATCTGATACAGGTGTGCATAATTCACTTTGGAACTTCCATTTAGATAAATCAGGCGCTTTTGTGAAATTATAATAGTAATTACCAGCGGTAAAGATGCCTCCCGGAAATACGGTGGAATCAATTTTTAGACCGACTGACTTAAAACTCGATTCAATCCGATCAAAAGGCTGTAAACACCATCCTCCAGCTCTGTATGAATGTACTTTTTGCCCTGTCCAAGCAAAAAGAATATCGCGATAAGAACGGACAATGCGTTGGATGTCAGCATCAGAAAAGTCGACCAATTTATAACGATCAGTTTTCATGATCCATTGGTCACCATCATGTTGGGTGTCTTCCCAATGCGGGTGAATATGCAATTGACAATCATGCCCTTCTTTGACTAATTGTTCTATTTGAGTACGGACGAGATCGTGTTCCTTTTTGACCGCTGGAAATTGATCCTTGTATTCATCCAATTTCTTCAAGTATCCTGTATCAATAAAAAATACAAATTTAACCCCCGTACGTTTGGCGATTGCTCTGATTTCATCGGTTGGTTTGATCATGCAATTTTCAACGGAGCCTGTTGGCTGCCCAAAGAATAGCTCGTAATCGTAGGTGATAAATATATTCATGGGGCCAATCCTTAAAAATTAAGGTAGCATTTCACCGCCGTTTTCTTCGAGTTCCTTGATAAATTTCTCTGCCAATTCTTCAGCAGAATAGCGGATGTTTTCAATACGAGACTCGCAGTCTTTTAGCAATGGAGAATTTGGGTACTCTTCGATAAATTGACGGTAAGCATCTTTTGCTGCGGTTGTGTCACGTAACTCAAAATCAAGATGGCTCGCCTTATTGTATTTGACATCTTCCATTTTCGGATAACCTGGATACTCCTTGATGATACGATTAAGAATTTTTACACTTTTTTCAGGTTCTTTTGTCGTTAAGCAAATATCTGATGCGCGCAATAAATAATCTGGCGCTTCTGGGCTATCTGGAAAAACTGAGGCAAAGTCTTGAAACATAATTATGGCTTCTTTTAAATCCTTTTCTTTCGGAATGTCCATTTGTTTTTCAATCTTATCTTTAATGGCAGTCAAGTCTTCCATGAACTTTGACGTATCAATGGACACCGTTGTGCTGTCATTCTGGTTTCCTTCATTACCTGGTTCTCCGTCACCGCCGCAGCTTTGAACTGCGATTCCAATAAATGCGATAAATGCAATTGATTTCCACTTTTTCATTTCCATCATTTTAATTTTTATAAATCTTATCTTCTGCGTTTTTGAGCAGGGAATTTCATTCGATAACTAACGTCCGTATCTCCTTTTGAAATATTGACTAATTTCTTTTTTAGCATTCTCTTTTTTAATGGACTCAAGTGGTCTGTAAAAAGAATGCCTTCTACGTGGTCATATTCGTGTTGGATAATTCTTGCCGCATATCCTTCGTATTCCTCTTCATGGAATTCCCAATTCTCATCGTAATAACTGATCTTTATTTTTTCTTGGCGCAAAACCTCTTCACGAATGTTTGGTATACTCAAACATCCTTCAGCAAAAGGCCATTCTTCTCCCGTTTCCTCTTCAATGATTGGATTGATAAAGACCTTTTTAAAACCTTTTAATCCGGCAGCTTTAGGATCGGTTTCTTCATTGCCCTCTTCATCCTCAGCAAAAGGAGAAGCATCTACGATAAATAACCGAATGGATTTATCGATTTGCGGGGCTGCTAAACCAACACCACTGGCTTCATACATGGTTTCGAACATGTTTTCAATGAGTTCATCTAATTTTTCATAGTTCTCATCAATTTCTTCCGCTTCTTTTTTTAAGATGGGCGAGCCATATGCCACGATTGGTAAAATCATACGTTTACTAAATTTGTACAAAAATAATTGAAATATCCCGAACAGCAGGTACTTGTGTGACGAAGTGCACATATGACGGTGTAAATGCGGTTTATCTTTGCTCCTATGGAATGGTTAAGGAAAAATATTGGAATGTTTGCGATCTTTAGTTTAACCTTAGGATTGGCACCTTTTAATCCGCCTCATATTTGGGGTAAATTACAATGGATTGCGGGCGGAGGCGCTTTTTCAGGCGAGCACGCTATGGGCGCTATGGATTGGTTTGATGTGCTGTTACACGGAACACCGTGGCTATTCTTGATTGCGGCAATCATAGCCTATGTCCAATTTTTCATCAAAAAAGCATCCAACTAAATCTTAGCGTTCAGATTGATTTCTGGATGATTTTCATATTCAATTTTGGCCAAAAACAAACCTTGAGCAGGAGCAGACTTCCCTGCTTTGGTCCGATCTTGAGAGGCTAAAATCTCTTCAAATTCTTTTAAAGTGGTTTTTCCGAGGCCTATATCAATCATGGTTCCGACGATTGCCCTTACCATATTTCTTACGAAACGATTGGCTTTAATCGTGAACTGATAGCCGTTTTCTGTTTCCGTCCATTCAGCAAAGTGAACGTCACAAATAAATGTACTTTTTCCTGTTATGGGTTTACTGAAACAATTAAAATTCTTTTCTCCGATTAGTAATTGAGCTGCTTCATTCATGAGCGGTAGATCTAAATCTTTGCGCAAATACCATGAGGTGTCCGCTTGAAACGGATTTTTATCCTGATGAATAAAATAATGGTAGGTTCGGGAAGTTGCATGAAATCGACTATGCACATCTGTGTAAACCGGAAAAATGTTTTGAATCGCAATTGAAGCTGGTAACATACAATTCAGCTTGTGAACAATGGTGTCCTTATCCATGAATCCTTTAAAAGGGTCCTCTTCAAAATCAACATGAGCATAAAACGCACTTGCATGAACGCCAGTATCTGTACGTCCGCATCCAGTAAGTTTTACTTCTTTGCCTCGATTTAATTTTTCCAAGGCATCTTTTAGTTTTTCTTGCACAGTAATCGCATATGGTTGGATTTGCCAACCAAAAAAATCCGTTCCTTTGTAAGAGAGTTTTATAAAATACCGCTGAGCGCTCATGTCGCAAAAGTAAAGAAAAGGTGCAGAATTAAGATGAAGCGAATAGGTTTAATGTCGGACACGCATGGTGAGGTTGATCCTCGCATTTACAAATACTTTAAGGATGTAGATGAAATATGGCACGCAGGAGATGTTGGAGATGTTCGTGTTATCGAAAAACTGGAGCAGTTTAAACCTGTGCGGGGAGTGTATGGAAATATTGATGATCACGAAATCCGATTGATGTGGCCGAAGGAACAATTTTTTGAAATTGAGGGCATGAAAGTATTAATGACACATATCGCTGGAAAACCATATAAATACAAACAAGAAGCGTATCGATTGATTGAGTATCATAAACCCAATATTTTTGTTTGCGGACATTCGCACATCCTCATCGTTCAGTATGATAAAAATATTGAAAGTTTGTGGTTAAATCCTGGAGCGTGTGGTTTCAAGGGATTTCATCAGGTCAAAACTTTATTGCGATTTACCATAGATAAAGGTCGTGCAAAAGATATGGAGGCGATAGAAATGGGGCCTGCACGAAAATATATAGCGGAATCAACTGAAGAATAAATTGAACCTTCGCCAAAATAAACTAAATTTGATTGCGTTTATCATTCCGAATATGAAACGAGCTTTAATCATTTCTCTTGTATTTCTCACTAACTGGTCTTATGGGCAAGTTGGAGGGCAAAACACCTATCAGTTTTTGGATTTAGATTTTAATGCTCGTTCGATGGCACTCGGTGGTGATTTTATTGCCTTGAAAGATGGAGATATCAACCTAGCTGTTGCGAATCCTGCCTCGATTAAGGAAAAGATGGATAATGATTTGGCTTTGAATCATTTTATCTATCCTGCAGGCATCAATTATGGTCAATTAGCTTTTGGAAAGACTTTTGAAAAAGCGGGAACATTTGTTGGTCATTTGAGATACGTGAGTTATGGACAGTTTACGAGAACAGATGAAACAGGTATAGAACAAGGAACATTTACAGCTGGTGATTATTCACTAGGCGCAGGTTATGGACGTCAACTTAACGAGCGTTTTTCAGTCGGAGCCAATTTAAATCTAATTTTTTCCCATCTAGAGACATATACTTCATTTGGTTTTGGTGTAGATGTGGCTTCGACCTATTATAATGAAGAGGCGAACTTGACAGCAACCGTCATGGCACGTAATATAGGTTATCAAATCAAAGGATATACATCAGACAATAATGAACCACTTCCATTGGAAGTGTTAGCCGGAATTAGTTATAAATTTCATCATGCTCCCTTTCGTTTGAGTTTATTGGGGACAGATTTAACCACTTGGGATTTAACCTACACCGATCCATCGATAGGGCCTTCTATTGATCAGTTAACCGGAGATACCATTCCGCCACCATCAGCTTCTTTGGTGCAAAAAATCGCCTATCACACGAATTTTGGATTTGAGCTGGTTCCCTCTGATAATTTCTTTTTTCGGGTAGGCTTTAATTATCAAAGAAGAGATGCGTTAGGTATAGTTGATCGCAAAGGAGCTAGTGGTTTCTCGTTCGGATTAGGAATCAGAACAAAGCGCTTTGAGTTTAACTATGGTTTGTCCTTTTATTCGGCAGCAGGGGCTTCGAATGTTTTTGGAATTACAACTAATTTTTCTTCCTGGTAGCGTTTATTAATTGTCATTTAGGATAATCTTTCCTCTTTTTAATTGTAGATCTCCATTGCGTTCCATTTGCTTTAAAATTCGGGACACAACTTCTCTTGACGTATTTAAGTCATAGGCAATATCTTGATGAGAGATGAGCACCTCTTTTGATTGATGCATGATTGCTTTCTCTTTAAGGTAATTCGCAACACGATCATCCATTTTCTTGAAAGCTAAAAGATCTACTACTTCCAGTAATTCCTCGTATCGAGCAGCATAATTCCCTAAGATATAAGATCGCCATGACTGATATTTGGCCATCCATTCGTCCATGTATTTCACTGGGAAAGAAATGAAAGTAGCATCTTCCTCAACAAGCGCGAGAATATTGCTTCTATGATCATTCATGCAGCAGGTTAATGAAGCAGCACAGGTGCCACCAGTTTCGATGTAATAGAGAAACATTTCTCTACCTTCATCGTCTTCACGCATGATTTTAATCGAGCCTTTAAGCATTAAAGGGATATGGGTGATCATCTGATTAACGTCAATGACAATGTCGCCTTCTTTGTACTCCTGGACTTTACCCGTTTCCAATAATTCCTCGAATAATTCCGTTTCAAAAACGTTTTCAAAACGTGAACGTACTAATGCTTTCATTTCGTCAGTCATAGGCGTAAAGATAATAAATACTCTATTCCAATTTTACGATTTTTTTTTGGTGTAACATATTTTATGTCCTGCGTATAAGAAAATGGTATGGATCTTGTCCTGTAACTACCAGATATGCGTATTGTAGTTTTATTTCTTCTCATTTTTTCTGTTCCGATAGCGTACAGTCAGTTAGGTTTTCTAGAAGGGACCTGGCAAGGAATTATTACGACCTATAATCAGTCTCCTAAAGATGGGAATGCCGTTTGGTTTGATTTTCATATCGATGCTAATTCGGGAGATTTGAAAGGTGAGTCGCGCGTGGAAACACCGTTCACCAATTTTTTTGCTTACAAGAATTTCAAGGGAAAGGTTGAATCGCGCAATGTGTTATCATTTGAAGAAATATTCATTGGATTACAAAAGAATACCGGTCGCGAAATTTGGTGTTTGAATCAAGGTACACTCAAATACAATGACTCAACAGGATATTTAAAAGGTAAATGGACTTCATCAGATTGTCGTCGATTGTCGGGTGAAATTGTGCTTTATCGTTCTAAACATCAAATGTCAAAATCTGATACTCTTAGTCTTTATCATTCCTGGTTCAATAATATGGTTACTGATTTATCTAAAGGATGGAAAGCTTATTATGTCCGTGACTCTGAAATGCGAAACTTTGAATTTAAACCTGTTTATTTTGATCATGATAAAGATGATCTAAAGGTACTTTATGAAGACTATCTCCGTCACATTGCGCGGATTGTTAATTCTCATTCAGATTTGCGGATTAAGATTATTGGGCATACTGATTCGAATGGAACAGATGATTATAATGTTGGGTTGTCGGAGAGACGCGCAGAACAGGTTAAAAAGTTTTTAATTCAGGCCGACGTGCCAGCCGATAAAGTAGTGATTGAATATCGCGGTGAGCTCGACCCAGCAACCACGAACGCTACTTCAGAAGGGAAAAGGTTAAACCGCCGCGTCGATTTTGAATTTATCTAGCAACGGTTTAACCAATCTTTTTATTTGTCTTATGGCTGTGCTGGCCAATCTCTAATTTGTGGTGGCACTTCCGCCATCTCGTTGCCTGGCCCTTCATGTTGAAAAGATGCGTTTGGTTCTCCTCTAAAGTATAGCGGCATATTTGGGAAGCCTTGTGTGATACAATAGTAGTAAGTGCCTTCGGGATACTCTTCAGTTATTCCATACCGCCCATTATATTCATCTAGGTCGCCATGGCCATCTATAAAATTATAGTCTTGAACAAAGGCTCCGTTGTAATCACCTTCAGGCTCGCCAGATTGACGCGAACCAGTTTTAAGTTTGTATCCCGGTTTCATTTCTTTCATTGTGCTTGACAAATCCATGGGGTCAGAAGGAGCAAATTGATTATAGATTGGGTATCCATCTGCTGCATATCCTAGCAATAGCATTTGAGATTCCTTGACGGCAGATAGACTATCAATCAATTTTGTAGGCAAACCGTGGTAATGATAGAGTCCTAGATCTGAATTTGGACCAAGCGGTTGGGTGTGGGCATTATTAAGGTCAACGCCAAAATAATCACGGATATGTTGGCTAGCTGGGTGAAATTCCCATCCAGTGCTCATATCCTTATTCCAAAAAGGTCCAGCGGGGTCAAAAACAACACCGTTAACTGCGACCCCAAACATGTATTGGCCAGCGGTTATTTTTTCTTCGGATTCAGTTGGTGTTAGGGGGACTTTATAAGTGAATTCTTTTTCTCCAATGCCAAAAGGACAGAATTGAGTTGGAAATTCACCTGTTTTGTGATTAGGCACCCCATTTGTTTCTATGTATCGGAATTCTCCTTCTTCATAGATGTTTACTTTGGGGACTTTCGATGCGTTTTCTTTGTTATTGCAACCTAGAATTAAAGCTGCTCCACCGACGAGGGTTAATACAATGCGTTTCATTTTTTTTTATTAATGATTTAAAAACTAGCGGGGAGCTTACGTTTTATCAGACTTTGTAAATCAACAAAGGTTTAATTAAGGGCTTAATTAAATTAATAAAGACGAACCTTAAGGCTCGTCTTTTCTGTTTTTAGGAATCAATAATCAAAAGAACCACTACCGACTTAAGAATTTACCGATTAAACTATGCTGCCGGCCTTGGATCGCTATGAAAAATTGTTAATTATATTTTGATGATAATAAATTCTGAACGTCTGTTTTCTTGATGTTGCTCTTCTGTACATTCAACATCATTTCCACAATCATTCTTTAATTTTGATTCACCATAACCTTTGTATCTGATTCTGTTTTTAGCATCTAAGTCAACACGTTTTCTTAAGTATTCTGCTGTTGCTTTAGCTCTTTTCTTGCTCAACGTCATATTGAAACTTTCGCTACCACGAGCATCCGTATGAGAACCAATTTCAATTCGAATCTCTGGATTTTCGTTCATGAGTTTTACAATCTTGTCCAACTCAACCTCTGCTGTTGGTAAGATTTCAGCTTCATTATAATCAAAGAAAATTGACTCAACTTTCGAGAGGTTTGCTGCTTCAGCAATATCAATACCCACTTCAATTTTAGTAATCGACAAATCTAAGTTATGATTAGCGCCATTTGTGAAAGCGGTGTCAATCTCAAAACTATTAGCGATAAAGCCCTCTTTTTTGATTTCGACTCTAAGATGTGTGCCTAGGCTTAATCGCTGCTCTGGGTAGTTTAGCATGATGTTACCGTTAGCATCCGTCAACCCAGATTGAATAGTATTTGTTTTTAAGTCTGTGATGGTAACTTCAGCAGCTTCCACTGTTTCGCCTGTAGCTTTTTCGGTAATGCGGTTATTTAATTTAAGTGTTTGAATCGCTTCAAGACTAAAATCTTCGTTGATTTCATCAGTGTATGACTTACCATCCGTCAGTTGTTGAAGTTCGTCGAAGTATTCATCCTTCGTCAATTTCACAGAAATTTCTCCTTGTTCACTGGTTTGGATAAAGAAATTGCCCTTTTCATCGGACTGTGTTTCTCCAATAACATCACCATCAGCGTTGATTAATTCTAATTTGACATTGCTTAATAAATCTCCATTCAGATCCGTCGTTTTTCCATTGATGGTTGTTCCAAAAAAGAAAGGCGTTTTAATCTCAACAGAATAAATGTCATCTCCACCTTGTCCGTTAATACGGTTAGATGATAAGAAGCCAAAATGTTGATTTTCATCTAGAATCAAACCAAAATCATCCTGAGCTGAGTTGAACGTGCCGCCTGCATTCATCACTTTTTTAATCGAGTTATCTGGACGAATACCAGCAGCGTAAATATCAATACCGCCTAAACCACCATCGCGATTTGAACTGAAGAATAGAATGCCATCTTCATGGATATAAGGGAAAGTCTCATCTTGAGCGGAGTTCACTTGATCTCCAAGGTTAATGGGTTGACCAAATGATCCATTTTCTTTAATTTCAGCGACATATAAATCTACACCACCGAAACCTCCCGGCATATTAGAAGCGAAATAAATCCACTTACCATCTGCACTTAGGGTAGGGTGTGCCACTGAATAATCCGTTGAGTTAAAGTTAACAGCTTGTGCATTTATCCACTTACCGTTTTCTTTTTTCATTAGGTTTAGTTGCAATTGCGTTTTAGGGTCTTTACGTTTCTGAGCATAATTGCTGCTTGCATAGACCATTACGTCTTTATTTTTATTAAAGGCGATGGTTCCTTCTTGAAATTTGCGATTGATTTTTCGATCGAAAATTTTCTTGTTCATTAATTGATTATTAGAATCGACTTCTGCGATATAAAGATCGAGGTATGCATTTCCTTTGTGGTCTTCGCGATAAACAAAAGGGTTGCTTCTACTAGAAGAAGTAAAGATCACTTGATTTCCGTAATAGGAAGGAGCGAAATCTTCTTCTTCACTGTTGATGTCGAGTAGTTCAAGTTCAGCTTTTGGATGATGATCTTGTGCTAGTCCTGTTGCTGATACGGACACTATTAGTCCGAATGCGATTAAATAATTTAACATGACAATAATTTTATATAAGTTGAATATTATAGTGCTTAGAAATAACGAGGTGATACTTTAACCCCTTTGTCTTTAAAAATAAAATCATGACGGAGCATAACTTCATGTGATCCTGAATTATAGGTTCCTGTTCTGTTAGCAAATGACCAATCGAATACATAACCTAACCCCAATTGATCGGTGATGTTTAATCCGGCCAGTCCGCCGAAAGAATCTCCAGATCGGAACATTGGTCCAACCCAAGCTCTATTGTTAAAGTAGACCAGCGCCGTTAAATCAAATTGAATTGGAGCCCCTTCCACATACTTTACAAACGTGGTTGGTTTTAATTGGATATTTTTAGATTTTGCGATATCCAACATACCTCCGGCTATAAAATAATAGTGGCGTTCTTGGCTTCCTGAATTGATATTATCTGCCAAGTATTGATTCTCTAATAATCTCGGTGATGAAACACCTGCGTAGAAACGCTCTGTGCTATAGTATACGCCAAATCCGAAATTCGGAATCAAGCTTGATTGGATATTGCCTGCAAACTGCTGGTCACCTGCGTCATTGGTATATAATTCATCTAAATTACTTGAGAATGAATTGACACCTCCTTTTAGTCCAAAGGCTAAATTTCCAGTGCCTAGTTTTAAACGGTAAGAAAGATCAACAAAATAACCTTGATTACTGTTTGGACCTAATTTATCGTTGCTTAAGGAAACACCCAAACCAATTTTATCTTTAAAAATTGGGCTGTGTGCAGAAAAAGTCTGCGAAACAGGTGCGCCCGGGAAGGTTACCCATTGCGAACGATGCAGTCCGACTAAAGTTAGTGCATCTCTTGATCCAGCGTAAGCTGGGTTCACATGCATGGTGTTAAATGAGTAATGTGTAAACATCTCATCTTGTTGCCCGAATAATGTCGGTGCTAGTGCTAGTGCTAATATTAATAATTTTGTCTTCATAGCGTTTGTTTTTTTTGCTGGTACAAGTTTAGGGTCATTACTTTTGATTTTTACTATATAATTACTATTCGGTAGGGTATTTTTAGAATTCGGTATTTATACTTATTTAAAAAGAGATGTATACATATCCTTTTATTGGTTCTGTGCCTTCTTCACCTAAATCCAGGATAAAGAAACACGTTGAATTATTCGGTAATAAGTCACCTGTGTTTTGATTGGTTCCACCCCAGTCGTTTTGATAACCGTTTTCAGCGGTGAAAACTGCTACACCCCATCGGTTAAAGATTTGGATGGAGGAGTTTGGATAAGCCAGTATTCCAGGAAATACAAGTGCGTCATTATCACCGTCTCCATTCGGAGAGATCCCGATTTCTGTTGCTACGATTAGATCCAATAAAGTGATGACGACTTGATCGGTTGCTTGACATCCATTTTCATCGGTGAAGGTGATGGTATAGGTTCTTGTGCTGACTGGTGAAGCGTCTGTTTCATTACAGGTAGGACAAGCTAAGTCCTGCTCTGGTGACCAAAGATAGGTTCCATTTGAAACTGAACTGGCTTGAATCAGTGTTGATTCACCCGGATAAATACTCGTGTCTGCTGAAGCAATAACCTCTGGTAATTCAAGCACGGTTACATCAATGCTTGCTGAATTTTGACAACCATTTTCATCGGTACCAATAACGGTATAAGTTTCGGTTCCAATGAGGGTAGGTAGGTAAGGGGTATTGTCGGTTACTCCATTATCCCAAGTATAGGTTTCTGCCCCACTTCCTGAGAACGTGACTTCATTGCCCAAACACAGTTCATTGGTATTTACATTGGCAATGACAGTTGGTAAATCAAAAACGGTCACATCAATACTTGCGGTATTGACACATCCGTTATCATCTGTTCCGGTAACAGTATAGGTAGTTGTGCCCAATATTGGCTCAAAAGCAATACCATCCTCAACGTCGTTATCCCAGACATAGGTTGTTGCACCGCCACCGGTTAAGGTTAATTCCTCCCCGATACAAACCTGCGAAGGATCAGCATTGGCTGTAACGGTTGGCAAAGCAAAAACCAATACATCAACACTGGCTGTGTTGACACATCCATTTCCATCGGTTCCAGTTACGGTATAGGTTGTTGTTTCAGCTGTTGTTGGTTCGAAAAGTTCTCCATCAATGACACCTTCATCCCAGGTATAGGTATCGGCACCACCTCCAGTAAAGGTGATTTGATCTCTTAGACAAATCTCAGCATCATCGACACTGGCTGTAACAGTGGGTAGTTCATGAACAAGTACATCAACGGTAGCTGTATTGATACATCCCGTTGCCGTAATGGTTCCAGTAACGGCATAAGTTGTTGTACCAGTAGCCGGTGGTTCATAGAGATCACCATCGGTAACGCCTTCATCCCAATCATAGGTATCAGCCGTTCCACCACCGGTGAAGGTTACTTCATCACCGATACAAATCTCAGCGTCATCGACACTGGCTGTTACGGTTGGTAGTTCATTGACCAGTATATCAATTGAAGCTGTATTCGAACAGCCATTATCATCTGTTCCGGTAACGGTATAGGTGGTTGTTCCGGTTGTGGTTGGTTCGTATGGATCTCCATCGGTTACGCCCAATACATCCCAGCTATACGAAGTAGCACCACTACCAAAGAGGGTGATTTCATCTTCCAAACAGATTTCAGTTAAATCATCAACCACATTCGCTTCAACGGTTGGTAAACCAAAAATGGTGACGGTAATGGTCATCACACTATCGGCTCCACAAAAATTAGGAATAGTATCCATGACGTCGTATGTGCCAATTGTCGTATAGGTTTCATCTCCACTGGGAACGGTGTAGGATTCGCAGTCTGATACTGCAAATGGAGAGGTGGTTGGGAGGCAGGGGGATAGCGAGAAAACACGAGCTGCGCCAGTGGATATTGAGGCCTCGTTCCGTTGGTTTTCAGCTCCAACTATTATGCTGTTACCATCGCTGCTTAGGGCAGATCTATAGCAAAGATCCCCAGTTACGAGACCATTAATTTCAGTTTCAACCATATTCCAATCTAGTCCGTCAAAAGTCAGGACGCGGACAGCTCCAGCGCCTGGCGCTTCGCCTGCTGCATTTCTAGCCCCTACACTTATGGTCAGGCCATCAGCCGTCATGTCAATTGTTTCTCCAAACTCATCTCCAGGATTAGCGCCATAAATATCTGAACCCATTTGAACCCAATCGCCCGCATCTAATGAAAAGACTCTTACTTGGCCTGCGCTTAAACCATTCTCATCATTGGTCATATCACCTACGGCAATTATAGTTCCGTCATTGGAAATTTCTACGGCACTACCTGTTGCGTCAAAATCAGCTTCGCCGAGTATGTCACTACCAATTTGAACCCAAGTTCCTCCTGTGTATTCATATACTCTAGCGGCACCTCTCGAGGTTCCGAGTACATCAAATCCAGGTGATCCGACTATTAACGTATCTCCTCCCGTCGAGAGAGCTACATCTGCTCCGAAACTGTCACCGGCAGCGGCACCATTTAATACACTTCCTTTTAATGTCCATACTCCAGCAGTGTATTCATAAACCCATACTCCGCCAGCATTGGAGCCAGCGCCGTCATAATTTCTGGCACCTACAGCGACCGTTAAACCATCACCGCTCAGATCTACAGCTCCACCAAAATAATCTGATCCGTTTTCACCCAGTAAATCGAGTCCTAACTGGTTCCAGTCAACACCTTCATATTGAAATACTTTAACCTGCCCTGCATTTGAAGCGAGCTCATCATGATATTGGGCTCCAACTGCTATAATGTCTCCGGTTGTATTCATGGCTACCGCATTACCGAAACGATCACCATTATTTTCTCCACCAATGTCTGTGCCCAATTGAACCCAGCTGGCAACATCATCCTCAAACACCTGCACTCTTCCTCTGACAAACCCGCCCATAGAAGCTCCTGTAGCAGTTATAGCAATAATATTTCCAGATGCTGATATTGCTACTTCTCTTCCTGTATCATCTCCTCCTGAAGTACCATATATTGTTTCATGGACTTGGCTCCATTGGCTATGGCCAAGAAAAGCAGTCAGTGTGATCAGTGTGGTTATAATTGTTTTCATTGTTCTTTGTATTTAGAGAACAATGGTAGGTCGAAGTAACGGAAAAACTAGTTTATAATTATTATTCGGTATGTTATTTTTAGAATACGGTATTTTTAATCACAAAAGCACTAGGACTTTTAACGGGTTATCTTCTATTTTTTTAAGACACCTTATACAAATCGATTACTTATAACCTACAGCTAAAACCACGGCAGCTCTTTCGTTCGTTTCTGGAGTCAAGTTATTTGCTTCTGGAATAGAAGGGATATCATAATCGATGTAAACACGTTTGAACTGGTTGCACTCTCTTTTTTCTATGGTGAGGTTTTTATAAAACTCATTAGAATTAATGATTATGTTTTTACCGCTAATATTTTTGAAGCGCTTGAGTAAGACACGATCATTTTCGCTTCTTTTTTTATCATAGATATTGACTTCAATGTCATGAGGTAAGCATTTTCCATTAAAAGATAAGCGATACTCCGTTTGGTTAAAAAAGTATATTTCGACTTCTTTTTTTTGTTGGTATGTTTTGAAATAGAAATAGGTGACAATAGTTCCGTCAAACTTGTATGGACTTAAATTGTTTTCAGCCTCGTTTTTAAAAAGTTGAATAGATTCTTTAAACGACAGTTTTTCTGCAGGATTAATAAATCCAACCAGCATAATGGCTAATAAAATCAGTAGTGTTATCTTCTTGCGCATAGCTTATAGCTCATCGATATAAATCAACCCTCAAAGGCATTGATTATGATATTCAGTTTTGGGGCCTTTCAGAATGAAATAGCTTCATTCTAAAGGCAAGAATAAGTATGCTTTGGAATAATTTTAGTCTATTCTTAATATTCGGCATTGAATATTTAGTATTCGGTCTCGATCAAAAAAAAATGCATTAGGCTTTTCTTTACTTGAAGAATATGCTGCTGCTGAATCTGCCATTAGCAGTTTTAAAGACAATTGCTTAATGTTATGGATTTACGTTCTGTTTCTAACCATTCAAGGTCTGGTTTTGAATCAGCTGTTAGTCCACCGCCAACATATAGTTTGGCACATCCTTTCAGTAATTCCATACATCTCAAATTGACAAAGAACTGTTTGTGTTTTTTTGACAAGAGACCGATATAGCCTGTGTAGAAATTACGATCGTGTTTTTCAACCTGATGGATAAGCCTTTTTGATGCTTCGGTTGGTATTCCACAAACGGCAGGGGTAGGGTGTAGCTCATGAACAAGTTTCACCCAATCTGATTCGTTTGAAAGCCTAGCTGTTATTTTTGTTTGGAGATGCTCGATTGGGCCAGCAGTAATCGTATTTGGACCGTTTGCTTGAATTTCGGAGCAATTCACTTTTTCTAGATTCGTTATTATAGCCTCCGTTACAAAATTTTGCTCGTCTATTTCCTTTTGCGTCCAGTTATCATCGGCAGTTTTCGTGCCGGCTAGTGACATGGTTTTGATTTTTAGTTGATCAATCGAAACCAATGTTTCAGGACTTGCTCCAATCCAGGTACCTAGCTCAGGACAAGATATAATATAATTAAAGGTGTTTTGATAATAGTCGTTTAAACGCTCAAAAATTTCCAGTGCTGATTTTTGAGTGGGCATGACCTTGATGCGGGATAGAATGACCTTATCAAATGCACCACTTTCAATAGATTGATGGATTTTTTCGAAATCCGCTCTGTAAGCAGTTTCTTCTGTTGAAGTTTCTTCAGCGCTTAATTGACAAAGCGAAAAATCATCCACTTTAATTGGATTCAAATTCTTGAAATGATAAATATCCTTGCCTAAAAAGTCATGAAAAATAAGGCCTTCGTTCATATCCTCTTTAAGATCGTCTATTTTGACACTTTCGGCCATATAATATTGCGGTGCAGTGATTTGCGCCGTTTGTGGTAAACGATATGCAATATATGCCTGAATAGCTTTTATTTTTCAATTATAATGACGGTTAGACGTCCAGTGCAAACCAATTTACCTTCTTCATTATGAATGTCGGCTTGCCAAACATGTGTCTTTCTACCTTCATGGACAATTTTGGCCGTACCAATAACCTTTCCGGTTTTTACCCCTCGGGTATGATTTGCATTCACTTCAACACCAACAATTGCGAATTTGTTCATGTCGACAATTAGGGAAGAACCCATTGAACCTAAACTTTCAATTAATGCAGCGCTTGCACCTCCATGTAATAAGCCAGCTGGCTGATGTGTCCTTTTATCGACGGGCATCGTTGCAGTTATGAAATCATGACCGATTTCCGTTACTTCAATAGCGAGATGCTCAAGTAAAGTGTCTTTTGAAAACGCATTGATTTGAGCTAAAGGAATATTTGTGTTAAGAGGCATTATTTAGGTGCTTTTAAGTATAAATAATAAGCGATAATACTAAAAATAATATTCGGTAACCAAACCGCCCAAAGTGGAGTGAATCCCACGTTAATTGCGGCAACTGTGGTCATTTGCATCGCGAAAATATATAAAACGCAAATACCTAATCCGATGGCAATGTTAATTCCCAAGCCGCCCCGCGATTTTTTGCTGGAGACCGAAACACCAATGAGCGTAAGAATGAAAATAGCGAAAGGAGATGCCCATCTTTCATGCTTTTTTACGCGATAGAAAGCTATTTTTTCTGATCCACTCTTTTCTTGTTCTTTTATGAATTCATCCAATTCTTTATTATTCATGGCGTCAATTTTATTCGGTCTAAAAACCAAATCTGAAATTCCGAACTCCATGGTTGTGTCCAGTTCTGCGTAATATCGATAGTCGTCATTAAACGCACCCATATGCCTGATTTCTACACTTTGGAAATGCCAATCGTTATTCGTGCTATCTCCTTCAGCTAAACGCGCTTTGAAAGTGTATGTTAATTGCTCTTCATTATAGTGCTCCAAAGAGAAGTTACTGATTTCCCTTTTTATTCCGTTATAACTGGAGAAATGGAGGATATCATCATCATTAAGTTGCATAAATACATTTCGCTTACTGCCCGGATCTCGGTAATACGTTTCTTCAAACTCTAATCTCGCTTTATTTGACCCAGGTAATACAAAATTATACACCATGATTGTAGCGGCAACAAGAATAGCAGAAGCAATAAAATAAGGTCTTAGGAAGCGGTTGAAGCTGACACCAGCTGATAAGATTGGCACAATTTCGGTGTTGCCCGCCATTTTAGAGGTAAACCAAATAACCGAAATAAAATTGATGAGGTAACTGAACTGCGTACCGTATTGGACAAAAAAGTTAGAATAATATACCAGGATTATTTGATCCCAAGGAGCGCCATTCGCGATAAACTCGTTCAATTTTTCCGATAGGTCAAATACAATACTGATCGACATCAGCAAAAAGAGAATGAAGATAAAAGTCCCCAAAAACTTTTTAATAATATATCGATCCAATTTGGTTAGCACAGTTATATCTTTCGACTCAATTTAGGTACCATTTCATCCTTCCACTGACTAAACGTATCATTTTGAATTTGATTGCGTGCTTCACCAACAAGCCAAAGATAAAAAGCAAGGTTGTGAATGCTAGCAATCTGCATGGCCAAGTATTCTTTTGTGTGAAAAAGGTGTCTTACGTAGGCTTTGGAATAGAAACTATCGACATAGGAAGTGCCTTCTTCATCAAGTGGAGAAAAATCCTTTTTCCATTTTGCGTTTTTCATGTTCATGATGCCTTTGCGTGTAAATAACATGCCGTGTCTTGCGTTTCGTGTTGGCATAACACAATCAAACATGTCTACACCTAAAGCGATGCACTCTAAAAGATTCGCTGGTGTTCCAACTCCCATTAAATAGCGTGGTTTTTCTTTAGGCAAGACGGAGCATACTATATCCGTCATCGCATATAAATCTTCCGCAGGCTCTCCAACGGAAAGACCGCCAATGGCATTTCCAGGAAGGTCAAAAGAAGCAATGGTTTCAGCGCTTTTTATTCTTAAATCCTTATACGTACTTCCTTGTACAATAGGGAATAATGTTTGCTTGTGTCCATAGAGCGGATTTGTTGTATCCATTTGGTCGATACATCTTTTTAACCAGCGATGGGTCATCTCCATAGAATCTTTCGCATAATTATATTCACAAGGAAAGGGGGTACACTCATCAAATGCCATGATGATATCCGCACCGATGATTCGCTGGATGTCGATTGCTCTTTCAGGTGTGAAATAATGTGCACTTCCATCAATATGCGATCTAAATTCAACCCCGTTTTCATCGATTTTACGCGTATTTGAAAGTGAATAGACTTGATATCCCCCGCTATCCGTTAATAAAGGCAAGTCCCACCCATTAAATTTATGGAGTCCTCCAGCTTCTTCAATCACTTCTAAGCCCGGTTTAAGGTATAGGTGATAGGTGTTGCCCAGAATAATCTGCGCTTTAATATCATCTTTTAATTCGTGTTGATGAACTCCTTTTACTGTACCAGCAGTACCAACAGGCATAAAGATTGGTGTTTGTATTGTACCATGATCTGTTTCCAGTGTTCCGGTTCGTGCTTTAGATTTGGAATCAGTATGTTCTAGTTTGAAGTTCATTTTGTTGATAAAAAATAACCTTGCAAATATACATGATATTAAATAATGACAACTTTTGTGGGTAGGTAATCAGCGGGAGCAATAAACTAAGATATGGCATCATTTTTTCCGGAAATTTCATTTGATTTTAACGGGATCGTCTTTTTGATCTTTTGTGCTGCTGTGCTGACACAAATCATTTATCTCTTTTTGGTTCAGGCACGACTTTTATTTAGTAAAACGCCTTCTGTTCAGGATGTTCGGTTTCCGGTTTCCGTTATTCTTTGTGCTCGTAATGAAGAGGATAATTTATTTAAACATTTGCCTATTATACTTGAACAAGACTATCCAGACTTTGAAGTAATTGTGGTTAACGATCAAAGTGTAGATGATTCTCGTCAAATTTTAAAGGCCTATCAGGAGAAATATCCCCATTTGCGATATATTGAATTAGAAAAAAATAGGCATCGAAAATTTGGAAAAAAAGTTCCCCTAACGGTGGGTATAAAAGGTGCTAAACATGAACATTTATTATTGTTAGATGCTGATTGTTTTCCAAATTCAAATCAATGGATAAAAGGAATGATGGCTCAGTTCGTGGGAGAGAAATCGATCGTTTTGGGTGTTGGTCCTTATGAAAGGTCTAAGGGCATACTCAATAAAATGATTCGTTTTGATGCGACACAGATTGCGATTACCTATTTAGGTGCAGCAAAACTTGGCTTACCTTATATGGGGGTAGGGCGTAATTTAGCCTATACTAAATCATTATTTTTTGAAGTGGGAGGATTTAAAAAGCATTACCACATTCAATCTGGGGATGATGATTTGTTTGTGCAAGATGCAGCAAGGCGGAAAAACACGGGTGTCGCTTTGGATGCTGAAACATTTGTTTATTCTATCCCAAAAAAGACTTGGAGAGGCTGGTTTAAGCAGAAACAAAGGCACTATACAACCGCGTCAAAATATAGACTTATTAACAAGCTGTTTTTAGGAATATTCCCGAGTAGCATGATTTTCATGCTTATATCTTTCTTTATTTTACTCTTTAATTACAAATGGTGGTTATTTGCTACTGCATTAATTGTTTTTCGCTTTCTATTATACTGGATTGTTAATGGTTTGGTGTTAAAGAAACTGAAGACAAAAAATTTAATCGGTTTTTATCCGGTTTTTGAGTTGGTGCATTTTGTTTTAATGCCATTTGTTTATTATTCATCAGAAAGAAGAGACGCCTCTAAATGGTAAACAAAAATAAGCTATCAGAAAAAGGTAAAAGAGACCTTGCATTAGTTGAAAAAGCGATGAATGGCGATCAGTTGGCGTATGCTGAGCTGATGGAGATGTACCGCGAGTCCATTTATTACATGATGCTTAAAATGGTTCGAACAGAGGATGATGCAGAGGATTTAACGATTGAAGCATTTGGCAAAGCCTTTAATCGGCTGCACCAATATTCTCCAAGTTATGCTTTTAGCACCTGGCTGTTTAAAATAGCCTCGAATAATGCGATCGATTTTATTCGTAAAAAACGGATTAAGGTGACTTCGATGGACGCGGCATATACGAACAATGATGGTGAGCGTGTCGGTATTGATGTTAAATCAACAGAGAAAGACCCTGAAGAGGAAACAATGCATGCAGAGAAGGTTGTTTTGATGCGTGAGATTGTTAAGAAATTAAAGCCTCGTTATCGTGACCTGATCGAAAAGCGTTATTTCCAAGAGTTATCATATGACGAAATTGCATCCGAAATGGATTTGCCGTTAGGGACGGTAAAAGCCCAGTTATTCAGAGCAAGGGCGTTCTTAGCTGACATGATTAAGAATACAAGAGATTCGATATGATCTCAGTAGATCTAATATTTGAATATTTTCCATCATTAACTGAAAAGCAGAAAGCTCAATTTACTGCACTAGGTCCGTTATATGCGGAGTGGAATGAAAAGATCAATGTGATCAGCAGAAAAGATATGGACTTGTTCTATGAACGTCATGTTTTGCATTCTTTAGGTATAGCACAGATGGTTGATTTTAAGCCGGGTTCTAAAATTTTAGATGTCGGAACTGGAGGAGGATTTCCAGGTATACCTTTAGCGATATTATTTCCAGAAGCGAATTTTGTATTGGTTGATTCGATCGGAAAGAAAATAAAAGTCGCTAAGGCTGTCGCCGAGGAGCTGGAGTTATCCAATGTTACGGCTTATCATGAGCGCGCTGAAAAGATAAAAGGGCAATTTGATTTTGTTGTAAGTCGGGCCGTTACACATATTGACAGATTCATTCCATGGGTTAGAGAACGTTTCAGTTCAAATCAAAAAAATGCCTATCCAAATGGGATATTTTATTTAAAAGGTGGAGATTTGACAGAGGAATTTAAAGATGTCAAGCGTGATACAGAATTCTTTGCGTTAAATCATGTATTTGAGCTGCCTTTTTTTGAGACAAAACAGGTTGTCTATGTCAACATGATGTAGCTTATTCGAATTCTTCAACTTCAATGATTTCGAAGTTAGCTCTAGGAAAAATAGTTGCAAATTCCTCGCCGGAATCCAGCATGTCAACATCGTCCTCTTCATAATACCATTTTACTTCAAGGGTTCCTTCAGGAAGGTGGTCGCATAATTTTTGAATGGTATTTCGGAGCGCCAGCGCAGAGCCCGTATTGAAGTACTCTAAACGAAAGTTTAGTTTGGTCATCTCTTTAGGATCCTTAATATAACTATCCAATTTCTTGTGTAAAGGCAAATAATAGTTGTACGGATTTTCAGGAAGCGAGATACCAGAGATTTCAATTAATCCCTCTGAAGTATTCACTTCAATTCTAGGACATCTTTTATCACCTTCTATCAATAAGGACATAACTTCTTATTTTCTATAAAGATACTATTATTTTTAAATATGGTTACAGAAAGAATCGATGAATGGGGTAGATTTTGGGTTAAGTCAGCTGGGTTTTATGTGAGATAATTCTTTTGACTTTAATTGTCAGAGGATTGACATCCGCAATCGTTTTAATCGGGACGATCAGCCTTTAATTCTTCTTTTTTGCGGCGAAGCGCTTCGCCTTTTAATTCTTTGCCTTCCCAATAGAGTTTATATCCAATTTGTTTGCCGGTTTCGTCGTATACAATTTGATAGCCGTGTTTTACAGCAAATTTATAGCGCTCGATTAATGCAGTTTTTCCGTTTGGATGATAATGTTTTACTTCTCCATCTTTGTTTCCATCAACATATCGGCCTTCTTCGGCTAACCTTGAGTTAGGGTGATATTTTTTATATTCTCCATGACGAATACCATCTTTCCAATAAGAATATTCCATCACACGATATTTACCATTCATAGGTTCGTAAAAGACTACACGTTGTCCATGCAGTTCACCTAGTTTGTAACTTTCTTTATAGCTAATGATGCCGCGATCATCATATTGTGTCCAGGTACTGTCCTTCTTTTGATTGATGTACTTACCAGCAGCCATTAAATACCCTGTCTCATGATACATTTTGGCATAACTTACACGTCCATTATCTGAGAAATTCATTATTGCCTTCGTTTTTCCAGAAGGATAATAATAGGTAAACTCTCCATATGGTTTATCGTCTTTAAATTGACCGATATACTGAAATGCAGCGTTGTTTGGATGTGGTTTTTTCCACACCCCTTGTTTACGCCCTTGTGCATCTTTTTGATTAAGCTGAGCGGTGGCTATGTTTGCCACAAAAAATAATATGAGAGCGAGGATTCCTGTTTTCATTGTTTGTTATTCTAGTGCGTTTGCAACTTCGTGCAAATTTTCAAAAATATAATCGGCTTTTGTGATAAGGTTACGATCAGTTTTTAACATTATAGTTTTCATTCCCAATTTCATACCAAACTCAATATCGCTCTCAGAGTCACCTATCATAACGCATTTGTCAAAGTTAATATCTGGAAAATCGTCTTGGGCTTTTAACCCCATGCCGGTGCCTGGTTTTCGATCATTACTGTTTTCACTGGCTAATTGTGGCGCAAAATAAAATTTTTCAATACGACCTTCGGCTTTTTCGATGATCTCTTCAATCCTATTATGAATCAAATGCAAGTCGTCCGCAGTCATGAGTCCTTTGCCAATACCCTGTTGATTCGTGACGACTACAATTCTTTTAAACCGATGGGTGAATTTTTTAATCGCTTCCGGAACACCTTTAATTATCTTTAATTCTTCGAGTCTTTTTACATAGTCGCCAATTAGCCTTTCATTAATGACACCGTCTCTATCTAAAAATAAAGTCCACGATTTATCAATTGATAAATGATTCAATGCTATACTGCTCCTGTCCATTTGAAAGGTTAGGTAGTCAGCAGGAATTCCGATGTCCATAAAATACTGTTCAAATACCTTATAGTTTACCCTTCGATCTGCACAAAGTTGAGGCAATACTTCTGTCTCAAAGCTTACGTTACCATCAGGAATTAAGCGGGCTATTTTTCTTTTTAAAAGGTAAATTCCTCCGTTAATCAATCCTGAATTTGTAGCCGATTTTTCATTAAACCCTATCACTTGATTTGACGCTGTTACAAGCGTTCCGTAACGATTGGCATTAGCCATGTGTTGTGTGGCAATAACACATTCAGGATCCTTTTGATATAGGGTTTGAATATTTATAGGGAAATAAGTATCGCCATTCAATACAAATACATAATAGTTCTGGGCAAATCCAAGTGCTTTTTTGATAG
>JAURQI010000070.1 GCA_030836155.1 Crocinitomix sp. | reverse complement strand
CTTTAGGAACAGGAGAGGATAAAGTTTGCATTTCAGACCATACTCCTCCTGAGCGTTCAAAAACATAAGCTTTTCCTCGGTTCCATAGATAGCCCGTTCCAATTCCTGATGGACCGTAATCATGATTATGTGCACCGACAACAATATAGTCACCCCAAATGGCGACACAGTTTCCAAATAGATCTGAAACATCCTCGTCAGTTGGGTCAGGTCTACCTTCGGGATAAACATGGTCATCTGTTCTGTGCGAACCAACAATTTTTTGGGTTTGCGTCCAGATACCATCTTCGCCCAAATCATAAATATATGCTGAACCTGAATTGTATTCATAACCGAACCCAGCAGCATTGTGATCCTCATGATGAGCGCCAACGATAACCGTGCTATCATATACATCTACAGACCATCCAAATTCATCATCCTCTTGACGATCAGAAGCCACTAATTTTTGCATTTCTGTCCAAACACCGTCATCTCCACGTCTAAAAACATAAGCTGAGCCGGCTTTCGGTAAAGGAGCTCCATCATCGACATCATGGTCTTCGCCATAAGCGCCAACTACTGCAATGTCACCATGAATAGCAACGGCGTATCCGAAACGATCATAATCATCCTGATCTGAGTTGGTAATTTTTTGGACTAATGACCAATCATCGATGCCTGTTTTCTCAAAGATATAGGCGGATCCCATATTTGGATCAGTGGGTCCAAAATCGTCGCCATAAGCACCAATAATGGCATAATTTCCTGAAATATCGACGGAATAACCCAATCGATCTTCGTCCATGCGATCATCTGCGACCGCTTTAAATACTTCTGTAAAAGATTGGCTGTATCCAGCTATAACAGCACAGCTAAGTACTAGAGTGAGTAGCGTTTTCATTCTTAGTTAAGTTTTCTGCTTCAAAAACATGCTATTTTGTAGGGAGCATCTCATTGAATCAGTGGTTAATGCAAATATAGTGAAGATCACTTAATGAATCAAACCGTTAGCTACGTTAAAATTACTTTTCACAGCATTTTTAGTTGAAGTAACAATTGTTAGATTAAATCCTAACGTTTTAATAATCAATAATGATGATTATTGAATGACAATACGTTTACTTTCAATACCTTCTGCATTTTGAAGATGAATGAAATAAACGCCTGGTGAGAATTCAGTTGTGGATATTGAGATAGGACCTAGGATTGATTCAATATCTTGAACAAGCTGTCCTCTTGCATCCACTATATATCCTGAAAATTTCCCTGGGTAAGATAGGTTGATGAATTCACCTTTTCGAACAGGGTTTGGAAATAAATTAAAACTTTTATCTTGATTTTGTGCTATGCTTAACGCGTCAACATAGACACATGAAGAAGTATCAGAACAAACACCTTCGTTTACAATTACGGCATATTCTCCAATTGTAGGAGCGATATAGGTTTGATCATTCGCTCCGGTACCAACGATTAATTCATATGGATTACATTTGATCCATTGATAATCGGCGTCGTCAGAACCAGCCATGAGGATATTCATGTCTTGACTAATCGAATTGTCAACGGGTAGTTGAACGGATAAATTGGTTGTAATGGTGCAGTCACATAAAGCCCATGAAGTTAATACATCAATATAGGTACCAGGTTCATCATAAGTAGAGGCACCTATAGAAAAAGAGTCTCCCCAACAGATTGTGATATCCTGTTCAACGGCATTTTCTGGACTAACAGTTAATATGGTAGTTACAAGGCTGTCACAACCCGACTCGTTGGTGATAATGTCGGTATAAACACCAGACTCTGTATGTGAGCTACCGCCTATTTCGTATGAATACCCAAAACAGATTTCAACTTCTTGTGTTGAAGTGGGAGCAGGAATAATCGTTAAGTCGGTGGTGACCGTGCTATCGCAACCAGTTACGGATACAATAACATCCACATAAATTCCAGTTTCATCATGGGTGTATGGACCAACAATCACTTCTTCGCCAGCACAAAGCGTTAGTGTTTGGCTGCTCGACGAAGGTTCACAATCGAGCTGGCTATAAAGGTAGGCTGCTCCACCATCAGCTATTTCCCCAAGTCCATCTTCATCAAAGTCTTGTTGAAAGGCTCCCATTATGATTGTGCCCCCTGATACACCTACACTAATTCCTAATTGATCGTCTGTTTGCCGATCGCTTGCGTCCATTTTATTGACTTCAACCCATTCAGCACCGTCATATTCATATGCATATCCAGCACCAGCATCGGGTAAGCTAGCCATGTCCTCTTCGTCTGAATTACATCGCGCAGCACCAACAACAAGTTCATCTCCTTCCATGTTTACGTCCCACCCAAAACGATCACCTGTTCCACGATCACTTGCCACAATTTTTTGATTTTCTATCCAATCACCTCCCATGTCGCGCTCGTAAAAATAAACCGATCCTGAATTTGAAAGGGTTCCCGTTCCTCCTTCGTTTTCATCTTCTTCATTCGCACCAACGGCTGCAAAATTGTTTGATATAGCAACAGAAAATCCAAATTGGTCTTGTTCTTCTCGATCGCTATTAGTGATTTTTTCAACCTCCGACCAAACACCACCAGATCGTTCAAATATATAAGCAGCACCGGCTTCACTTAAAGGTGACCCACCACCTGAGTTTAAGTCTTGACCAAAAGCACCAACAATGAGATAGTCACCATCAATAGCCACGCTATGACCAAATTGGTCGGCCAAATCGGGATCAGCTGGATCCACGATGTCTTCTGCCCTGTCTGAACCAACAATCTTTTGAGTTTGTGTCCAAACACCACCAGAAAGGTCAAAAATATAAACTGATCCAGCATTAAATAGGAAGTTGCTTCCCGCAGCATCATGATCTTCGAAATGAGCTCCAACGATTGCTGTGGTTCCTGAGATGTCAACGGACCAACCAAATTCGTCATCTTCAGCGCGATCGTCCGGAACTAGTTTTTGCATTTCAGACCATACACCGTCTCCACCTCTATGAAAGATGTAGGCAGATCCAGCTTTCGCAAGCGGAGCCCCATCCACAGTATTATGGTCTTCGCCATAAGCACCAACAATGGCATAGTCACCGTCTATAGCTACTGACCATCCAAATCGATCATAATCATCTTGATCTGAATTATTGATTTTTTGAACAAATGTCCAATCCGCTATACCTTCTTTTTCGAAGATGTAAGCTGATCCCATATTTGGGTCAAATGGAGCAAAATCATCCCCGTAAGATCCGACAATTGCATAATCTCCAGAAATATCAACTGACCAGCCAAAGCGATCGCTATCAGCTCGATCCGCCGCGACTGCTTTTTTTACTTCAGTGAATATCTGAGCAAATCCAGTGGTCGCAAATAGCAATAATATCGATAATGACAGTGTCTTAGGGAGCCTCATATATGTAATTACCTTAGCGTACAACAATTCTCAACGTTTCTTGATTGTCTGCTTGCAAAATGTAGATGCCAGATTCAAGTTGTCCGACTTCAAATTGATTGGCGTTTTGTTCCGTCATCACAACTTGTCCTTGCATATTGAAAAGGTTGAATGAAACGACTTTATTCAAGAAAACAAGATTGTTACTTGGATTTGGATAAGCTTTTAACGGTGTCAGAATTATAACTTCTTCTTTTTGACTCGAGAAATCATTATTACCAATAGGTGTTGGATAGGTGAATTGTGAAAAAGTTTCACTTCCATTTGGATACCTGCCATAAGAATTGTCTGTAGGAGTCACCGGATAACGCAAATAATCCATTTCATTACCTGATGGAGTCATTAAGAACACAGTGTCTATTTTATTGGATAGTTTAAAACTAACATGGTCTTTTCCTTGGTATGTTTCATTATCATGCCAAAAGAGTAGATAACCATCTGCAGGCATTACAAAACCGTTGGGTATTGTCCATGTTCTGTCGTCGCGTTTAAATTGACAACCCGAAATGTTAACGGGATAGTCGTTCGGATTATATAATTCAAGCCAATCATCATGTTGACCAAAATTATCTTTTAAATAGTCAGAGTTGGATAACATAACTTCGTTAATCAATACAGATTGGAAATCGGGGTCTTCTTCGAATAAGGCAGTATACGTCGCATCTCCAAGAGGATCCCAAACGATAGTGTCATTTGTTTCTCCTGTTTCAATCCACTCTACAAAACGATAACCAGGCAATGGGACAGCAATTAAAGGAAGTTGAACACCATCTATATAATCACCTACCCATGGGTATAAGTCTGCCGATACACCTGGTAAGTTCTTATTGATTAAGATACTATTAACCTGAACGCGTCCCATATCGACATCATTAACATTAACGGTTAATTTATTGGTGTCTGCGTAACCCCATTTCTCCATAATATGTTCTCGCACTTTACGTTGACGGCGTGAGGCGAAAATATGAAGTAGGTCGAATAATTCATTCCAACGTTCAATGCCTGGTACTTCATCATATCGTTCTTCTATACTAGCAGCAAATGAAGGGTAACGCCATCTAACTGCATTTTCATATACTTCAGGTGTCAACATATTATAGATTGAGTCGATCTTTTGATGCACTACAGAACTCTTAAACCACGAGTTGGTTAAATCACTCATCCGATTGATGAATTTGTTTTTAAATTCATCACTACCCAACATTCCTCTAAAGAAACGTGAATAAGAAGAAAAATCTCCTGATTCTATAGTTGCAGCAGCTAAAGTGTTCACTGTATAATAAGCGGCATTACAAGATCCTCCAAACGCGCCATCTAAATCATAAACAGCCCATCTGAATTTACCATTGTGTCCTGCTGGTAGGGCCGAGTTAAACTCACCCGTTTTTCTCCAAAGATTTACATTTGAATAAACCCAATCTTCATTACTTAGGAAGATTTCAGCACACATATAATCAATATAGTTGTCAACATCTATTCGATCTGTTGCATAAGTGTAGTTATACGGATCGTTCATGTCATTAACATCAACGAAAAGCTCCAAGTTTTTCATTTTAGCACTATCCGCTGGCTGTCCGTTTCCTTGGACATCATATTCTTGGTCAAGCATCGTGATTTCATCATCATCAATACCATAAAGATTCTGAATGAAATAGTCATCCATACGCTCTTTAATCGAATGTATTCCCCAATACTCACCGTTGATGAATACAATAACATGACGGAAATGTTGTTGCTCCACATTAATTCCTTTTGTAATCATATTTCCAAGATCGTCTCTTGGAAAACAGTCAGGGCGGTGTCCACCAGCTTTAAGCAAGATTCGTTTGAATTTCTTTTGTTCTGTATCCTCAAAAAATGGAAATTTGAAGTTTTCAATTTCACCAGTTTCGGCATAGATTCGAAAGGTCTTTTTAGGTGCGTGACGGCTACCGCCTCCATGAATTCTTGTTCTACAATTTTGTTTAATCGACAATTCGCCGTTTTGGTCAAAAAACTCAAAACTCATAACGCGCTCCCAATCTGATCCTTTTTGTTCATAGTTTCCGTCAGGATGATTTCCGTATACATATATTCCTTCTTCATCTGAGAAAATATCTTGATAATCCATCACGATGGAAACAATTGGCATGGTGTATTTTTCAGCACCAAATGGATCAATAAAAAAGGTTTGCGTTACCGTTTCGCTGGGAGCATAAGCCGGTTTAAAGGCTTTGTACCGAACAATATTTACTTTATATCCATCAGCATAAGGAGGTACCCAACCTCGACTCGCAGCACGACCTGGACTGTAAGTGCCATAGGGATAAGTTAACGAGGGGTTTGTTGGAATAGCCGAATATACATCCGGTTCACCTGAAATGGTGGATAATGAAATAGGTCCAGTGTATAAATTATCTGCGACCGTTGGTTCTTCTCCGTTTAAGGTGTAGAAAATGGATACACCATCCTCAACGTGATCTAACTCGAGCATCACATCTTCGGTATAAACGCCCGATTCAATGTTTGCTATGGGGATTTCAAGATACTGAGCCCATGTGTGGGTCAATGTGAAAAAGCCAAGAAGGGCAACTAAAATTTTTTTCATGGTTTAATTTTTCAAATCAGTTAATCAACAAAATGTTGATTAAGGTGTGTTTTTATATCAAGTAAAAAGTCTATATCAGCCTCCACTTGGTTTCCTATTACGACAAGATCCGCTCCTGCCTCAAAGGCATAATCTATATCAGTGATTGATTTTATTCCACCACCAATAATTAAAGGAACGCTAATGGCGGATCGAACGGCCGAAATCATTTCTTTTGAAACGGTTTGCTGAGCTCCGCTACCGGCATCAAGAAAAATAGTTTTTAAACCGAGCATTTCTCCCGCTATAGACGTTTGAGAAGCTATCTGCAGTTGGTCAGCCGGAATAGGGGTTGTCTGGCTGATATAGGTCACGGCTGTAGGCTTTCCTCCGTCTATTAAAACATAGCCGGTCGGAATGATTTCTAAATCCATTTCCTTTAAGAGGTGAGCTGATTCTACTTGATGACCGATCAAAAAATCAGGGTTTCGCCCTGAAATTAGAGATAGGAATAATATGCCGTCTGCATTTTCCGATATTTGCTGGTGGGAGCCAGGGAAAAGGATAATCGGAATATCAGTTTTAGCTTTGAGGTTGTCAATGCACTTATGTAGGTCATCTTTAGTGACAGTGCTGCCACCGACAAACAGAAATGTAGGTTTTAATATGTTTACCTTTTCTGCTAAAGCATCGATTTGATCTTGTTCTTTCGTCTTTTCAGGATCAATCAAAATCGCGATCTTTCGCTTGCCGTTTTTCAATATGTCTAAAAAGCGATTCATCTACTTAAAAGCGATCTTAGTTTGGTGAACAATGCCTTTACTTGAAGTGATTTGAGCAAAATAAATTCCGCTGCCAATTTCATTCTTATTCAAGATAATCTGAGACTGATCGATTGGTTTTTTATAAACCGTTTGTCCATTAATATTGCTTATTGATAAAACTAAATCAACAGTTGATAGGTCATCTATTCCGTCTAGATTGATTCGCATCCAATCATTGGATGGGTTTGGATAGGCGTTTATCGATAGTTGATGGAGTTGTTCTTCTTCAATGGATACGGTTGGAGCCCAAACCCAAAGATCTTTCATGTTGGTTCCATCTGTTCCGCTACACAAATAGACATTGTTTTCAATTACAAAAGTCACAGCATAACGCCTCTTTTGTCCAGCAAAATCCCCAACTTTAGTCCAGGTATCCAAATCAAAATCATACTCCCATATATCCCTGAAGTCGGTATCGATATTATCATTACCAAGTCCAATATATCCCTTCCCATCAATACAAAATCCCATGGCGTCTTGACGGATAGATCCTCCAACACTTGCTAATGTATCCCAACTATCAGTTGCTGGATCATAAACATAAAAGTCGTTTAGCGCTTCGCCAACTTTGTGACCAGTTCCTACATAAGCTTTACTTTCATAAACAAAACTAACAGAAGCATTTCTAGCTTCTCCTGGAAAGTCTGCTATTGATGTCCAAGTGTCGGATGCTGGATCATATTCAAATAAGTCAGTATGATAACCTTCTTCTGATTGCCCCGTTCCATAGTAACCTAATCCATATACCGAAAATGCAATTCCACCTCTTCGAGGAGTCCCAGGCATATCTGCTACTGCAAACCAGCTATTTACTTCAGGGACATATTTCCAAAAATCGTTGGTGTATTCATTAGTTGAATTTTCACCGCATCCCACATAAGCTGCGCCGTCAATAACAAAAGCACTAGAATGATAACGAAGTCCGCCAGCAAAATCAGCTATTTGTGTCCAACTGTTAGTAGCTGGGTCATATTCCCAAAAATCACGATAGGTAATTTCAATTCCAGAGTTTACGTGTCCACCACCAATATACCCTTTGTTTCCAATAGCAAATCCAACCACTCTGTGTCGGGCGTCACCACCGTGATTGGCTTTTTGGTACCAAGTTCTGGTAAAACTAGTGGTTAGTATAAACAGACCGCATAACATTAACGGTGCGAGTAGGTATGGTTTTAATAATCTCATAGAGTAAGTTGCTTGATTTCTACAACGTTAAGACAATACAAAAAGTTGGCTTTAAACGCAAATCATCAGCTAACAAAAATACAAATAATTTCCGAAAATACCGCGTCTTAATGCGGAGCTATTTCACAGTAGGTCAGTATGTAATCTGGGTAGACAAGTCTCTCGAATCTATATGGTTTCCAACCTTCAGCTGGAATGAGAACAAAAATGATGTTTTCATCCCCTATGAGCCTAACTTCCATTTCATTTTTAAAACTTAATCCGGGAATCCCCATCATTTTATATATAGCTTCTTTTATGCTCCAGATAGTTGTTAGAACCTGTTCATTATCAATATTCAACTGTTTTGCCTCCTTTTCAGAAACAAATTTTCGCTGTATTCTTTTAATTTTAGGATTAAAATGTTCGACATCAACCCCAACAGATTTATGTTTTCCATAACTTATAGCGACAATATTTTTAGAATGAGAAATGCTCAGGTGACCATTTGATAAAAAAGGTTTCCCGTTTTCGTTATAGCTTATTCGTTGATAAGCGTCAAAATGTTGCCACAGAACACGGGTGAAAAAAAATTCCGCTTTTCGCTTTTCGCATCCCAATTTTCCAAACCTTACTTTGTCCTCATCATTTAATAGGTCTATGTTTAGACTCGAAATACCCTGGTGAGAATAAGACAAAGTTTTGATTTGATTATCTCCGTGAGCAAATATGTCGTTAATTTCGAATTGCAAGGCTATCTGTTTAAAATGTGCAAATTAGAAACTTGTTTTGTACTTTTGTGCAATCATTTAAAGAAAAAAAAGAAAAAATGAGTGATACACAAGAACAAGTGAAGTACAAAGTTAAGGATATAAGCCTTGCTGATTGGGGTAGAAGAGAAATTAGATTAGCTGAGGCTGAAATGCCAGGTTTAATGTCATTAAGAGAAGAATACGGAGCTTCGAAGCCGTTGAAAGGTGCAAGAATCGCCGGATGTCTTCATATGACAATTCAAACAGCTGTCTTAATTGAAACATTAGTTGAATTGGGGGCGGAAGTGACATGGTCTTCGTGTAACATTTTCTCAACTCAAGATCAAGCCGCTGCAGCTATCGCAGCAGCAGGCATACCAGTTTTTGCTTGGAAAGGCATGAATGAAGAAGAATTTGATTGGTGTATAGAGCAAACATTGCACGCTTTTGAAGGAGGTCAACCGTTGAATATGATCCTCGACGATGGGGGAGATTTGACAAATATGGTTTTTGATCGTTATCCTGAATTGACAAAAGGGATTAAAGGATTATCAGAAGAAACAACGACTGGTGTTCATCGTCTTTATGAAAGAAAGAAAAACGGAACTTTAGTAATGCCTGCGATCAACGTAAATGATTCTGTAACAAAATCTAAATTTGATAATAAATACGGATGCAAAGAATCGTTAGTTGATGCTATTCGTCGTGCTACAGATACAATGATGGCAGGTAAAGTTGCCGTTGTTGGTGGTTATGGTGATGTAGGTAAAGGTTCAGCTGCTTCATTAAGAGGTGCAGGTGCACGTGTTATTGTTACTGAAATTGACCCAATTTGTGCGCTTCAAGCTGCAATGGACGGTTTTGAGGTAAGAAAGATGATTGATGCTGTAAGTGAGGCCGATATTGTTGTTACAACAACTGGTAATAAAGATATTATCGTTGGAAAGCACTTTGAGAAAATGAAGGATAAAACAATCGTCTGCAATATTGGACATTTTGATAATGAAATAGATGTGGCATGGTTGAATAATAACTTTGGTGATTCAAAAGAGGAAATCAAACCTCAAGTAGATTTATATAACGTTAACGGCAATGATATCATTTTACTTGCAGAAGGTCGGTTGGTAAACTTAGGTTGTGCTACAGGACATCCTTCTTTTGTTATGTCAAACTCGTTTACGAATCAAACGCTAGCTCAGCTTGAGTTGTGGAACAATACAGATCAATATGAGAATGACGTTTATATGTTGCCTAAGCATCTTGATGAAAAAGTAGCGAAATTACATTTAGCGAAAATTGGTGTTGAACTTGAAGAGTTATCACAAGACCAAGCTGATTATATTGGTGTTAAAGTTGAAGGTCCATACAAACCTGAGCACTACCGCTATTAATTAATAGAACGTAGTAGAATACTCAAAAAGGGTGATGGTTTTTTAACCATCACCCTTTTTTCTTTTCCAATATGATGTGATTTAACCTAGTTAAAGATATTGACTGTAAATGCTCCGTCCCAATAAGTGTTATATCTCCGAAGTCCATATTGAGCTGGTCCACTCATCACAACACCACTTATAATGCTATAGGTTGAACCTGAACAAGTGTCGATCAATTCAAAGATGTTATCGGGATTAACTTCCACTATGGCACATTCCTTGTGAGACTCATAAGTGGAGTGACGATCCAAAGCGACGAATTCATCGAAATTCCGATATACAATAATTCCTCGGCTGCCACCTGTAACGTAAACATAGCCTCCAGGTGCATTAAGTGGTGAATATGCGGGTAAATCTAAATTGATGTTTTGATTTACAGGTACATTCGGAATAGGGTATTGCTCTTCCTTACACGACAAAAACAAGAAAACAACAAAAAGTTGTGAAAAGTAAATGTATCTTCTATATATTTGAATCATGGATAACAGACGCTTTAATATAATAACGAAAGTACTAATAATTATTGCACTAGCTTTTGCAATGCCTCAAGAATCATTGGCTCAAAACAAGGGTGCTAAGAGTGTTAAGGATAGCGGAGGAAATAAGAAATCTAAGCGTGTTAAGAGTACTTACAAACGTCAAAAGCGAACGCGTAAGAGACATTGGAGAAATCAAGATAAGGAAACCCGTAAACGAATGAAGCGTGCAGCAAAAAATGCAAGTCGCCGCCAAAAGGGGAAACCAATGAAGAATAATAGACTCGTATAAAATTGTCTCAATTGATATTCTGATCCATTTTTTTAGCCATACTATCTGCCTAAATTTGTTAACGGGTTTGTCCCTGTGAATTTTTGTTGTTTATTTCTTGCTCGTTGATTTATAAATTACCTATATTTACGGGCTATTGTTTTTAGGATTTTTTAACAAACACGCTTACTTATGCTTAAAAAACTATTCTTTTTATTCTCATTACTCTTACTTTCAGGGAGTTTCGGGTTTGCCCAGACCGGTACAGGTTCCGTGAAAGGAACTGTCAAAGACAAAGAGTCCGGAGAGGCATTACCATTTGTAAAGGTGGTAGCCTATCAGAATGGCCAACAAAAAGGCTATGCTGCAACCGATTTCGATGGGAGATACTTAATTAGTTCACTCGCCCCGGGTGAATATGATATCGAAGTTCGATTTGTTGGTTATACCAGTATCCGTCAGGAAGGTGTAATCGTAAGTTCAGATCGTTTAACGGTTCTGCCTTTAGAGCTAGCTCCATCTGATGAAATGTTGGATGTGGTAGAGGTAACTACATATACCGTGCCATTGATCGATAAAGATGGTGGTGCATCAGGAGCAACTGTAACGCGTGAGGATATATCAAAGATGCCTAGCCGTTCTGCTACGGCAATTGCCGCAACTGTTGGTGGTGTATATAACGCGGAAGGGTCGAGCGGTTTGAGTATTCGTGGTACGCGTTCTGAAGATAGTTATTATTATATCGATGGTATTAAGGTGCGTGGTTCAACAAGCTTACCTAAATCAGCTATCCAAGAGGTTGCTGTAATTACGGGTGGTGTTCCGGCTAACTATGGTGATTTAACGGGAGGTATTATCTCGATTACGACTAGAGGACCATCCGCTAGATACTTTGGGTCATTTGAAGGGGTAACTTCAGGTTTCTATTTCAATGGTGAAGATCCAAATGGTTATGATGGGCGTGTATTCGGTTTAGATAAATATGGATATAACCTAGCGGAAGGGATGATTTCTGGTCCGTTATTGATGAAAAAAGATTCTACTGGAAAAAAAACAACGCCTATTCTAGGTTTCTTCTTATCGGCAAACTATACAGATGTTGTTGATGGTAGACCATTGGCAAACGGTGGCTCTTGGAGAGTCAAAAAGGATGTTAGAGATTCATTATTAGCTAATCCGCTTCGTCCAACTGGAGAAGAAGGTGGGGGTGTTTATTATAACTCTGAATTCTTACGTCACAATAATGATCCTGAATTATCAGACTTCGAACAAACGCCTTGGAGAATGAATGCGCGTTCGAGATCATTCTCAACAGCAGGTAAAATTGACGTTAATGCAGGGCCTTCAATTAACTTAACATTTGGTGGTAACTTGGCTTACAGTAATAACCGTAACTACAATTACGCAGGCTCATTATTCAATTTCGATAACTTTGGTGTAACGAATTCATATGACTGGAGAGTTTATGGACGTTTTACGCAACGATTTAATAATAACCAGGAAGGGTCAACTTCTAAAATCAAATCTGCATTTTACTCATTAATGGTTGATTACTCTCAAACTAACTTTAGAGTATGGGATGAGCGTCACGAAGATCGTATCTTTAATTACGGTCATGTTGGTAAATTCGACATCTACAGAGAGACAACTTATGAGTTTAACCAAGACAATGACAGTTTGATCCATAATGGATTCAACGATACATTGGTTGTTTTTACACCATCAACTAATAACGAGGCATTCGCTGCTATCACGAGTCAGTACTTCGATATCTACGCTGGTAACCCAGAAGATAACTTCGAGAATTTATTTCAAATTCAACAAGGTAACGCCTTAAGAAACGGTGACGTTCCTCAAAGTGTTTATGGTATTTGGAGTAACTTAGGAACTCCTTTCGGAGGATATGCTTTTGGTCGTACGGAGCAATTCCGTATCACAGGTTCAGGTACAATTAACTTAAATGACCACGCTATTTCATTAGGTTTCGAATACGAGCAAAGATGGGATAGACAATTTTCTGGATCACCGATCGGAATGTGGGAGATTGCACGTCAGTATATGAACAACCACATATTGGAGCTAGATAGAGATAATTATACATTTGATTATTTCGGAACTTACCCAAGAATTACATACGAACGATTGAACGCTTCAAAGGGTGAATTTGGTGGTCAAGAAAATGATGATGCTCAGTATTTCTTCGATTATAATGTAAGAAAGAAGTTGAGAGAGCAAGGTATGGACATCGAGACAGACGGAACTGATTTTGTTAATATTGATGGTTTAGATCCGAATTTTTTCTCGCTTGACATGTTTAGTGCAGATGAGCTTTTGAATTCGGGACAAACATATTTTACTTGGTTTGGTTATGATCATACTGGAGATATTGTAAGAGGTAATACCGATATCAATAAATATTTCAATGAATTTAATGATGATCAAAACTATGCGCGTACAATTGGTGCTTTTCAACCAATATACATGTCAGGGTACATAATGGATAAATTTGCTTTTGACGACATCATCTTTAATGTTGGTGTTCGTGTTGATGTATTCGACGCTAACCAGCCTGTGTTGAAAGATAAATACCTTCTTTATGAAGCAAAAACGGTTCGTGAGGTTGATGCATTCGAGAACGGAACGTCTATAGCTCACCCAGAGAATATGGGAGAGGATTTCGTAGTCTATGTAAATGATGTTGATAATCCTACTGCAATTAATGGTTACCGTAATGGTGATACTTGGTATGATGCTCAAGGTGTTGAGGTATCTGATCCACAATTGTTAGAAGGTTCTAAAGGTATCGCACCTTGGTTACAAGATAATACGCTAACTGAGCCTACAGCAGATTCCTTTGAAGATTATGAGCCGCAGGTGAATTTCATGCCACGTGTTGCTTTCTCATTCCCGATTTCGGATGAAGCTTCATTCTTTGCTCATTACGATATCTTAACAAAACGACCTACAACAGGTAACCGTTTTAATCCAATTGATTATCAATTCTTAGAAGCGCGTAACGTTATTATCAACAACCCTAACTTACGTCCGGAAAGAACAATCGATTACGAATTAGGATTCCAGCAGGTATTAACAAAAACTTCATCATTGAAAATCTCGGCTTTCTACAAAGAGCAACGTGATCAAGTTCAGTTGGTAAATGTATTCTCTGCATATCCGAATACTTACCGTTCATATGGTAACCGTGATTTTGGTACGGTAAAAGGTTTGACAATTTCTTATGACTTAAGAAGAACAGGTAATATCCGAATGACTGCTGCATATACATTGCAGTTTGCTAATGGTACTGGTTCAGATGCAAACTCGGCGTTGACTTTGGTTAATTCGGGAGAGCCAAACTTAAGAACCATCTTTCCATACAACTATGATCAAAGACACGGATTCAATATTGTATTCGATTACCGATATGGTGAAGGAAAAGACTATAATGGACCAATGATCGGAGACTTCGGTGTTTTAGAGAATACAGGTTTGAACGTAGTTACTCAAATTGGTTCAGGAACACCATATTCAGGATTTAAACTAGCTGCAGGTGAAGCGTTATTGGCAGGTGGTACTTCTCAATTAGACGGTTCATTAAATGGATCTAGAAAACCTTGGCAGTATCGTGTTGATCTTCAGATTGACAGAAACTTTATGTTAGAGTTTGGTGATGACGAGAACAAAAAGAAAGCTGCTTATTTGAATGTGTATGTGCGTGTAACGAATATGTTTAATATCATCAATACATTAAACGTATACCGTGCAACTGGTAACCCTGATGACGATGGTTATTTGACAGCTGCACAATTCCAGCAGTCAATCCAGAATCAATTGGATGAGCGATCATTCAGAGATTTGTACCAGTTGAAGGTTCAGAATCCATTTAACTATGGTATTCCAAGAACAATTCGTTTAGGTGTTAAATTTGATTTTTAAAGTTAATTCGACTTTTTACAGATAGTAATAGATAGATTATGAAACAGTTATTATTAAGCATTTTTGTGTTGGGGCTTGCGAACAGTTTGTTGGCTTATAAGTTGGAGGGTTCATATCGTCCTGAGGGAGGATCAGATGCAGAGTCGCGTGCAGCGGGTTGTGCGCCGGCGAATGAGCGAATCTTCATGGAGTTTAACAATATTCGAGCGCTCGTTGAGACAGGAGGTTCATTATGGCAAGATCGTGCGAACAGTCGTTCTTCTTATGAATATCCAAAGGATAGTAGAAACCATGTAATATATTCAGGTGCTCTATGGATGGGTGGAGAGGATATCAACGGTCAATTGAAGTTGGCGGCACACATGTTCCGTCAAGGAAACGATTTCTGGCCTGGTCCATTGGGTGATTTGATCCCAGGAACGGGAAATTATGATCCGTTTATTCCTCAAAATGCTGATGTTACATTATTTAAAGATAATGGTGCAGCAGAGGTTTTCACGGCGACTTGTACGCAATATGATAATTTCTTTACCATTCGTAAAACGGAAGTTTTGCAATTCATCGCATGGTGGAATTGTGAGAACGGTGTAACCGATCCTGCAGATTGTGAAGGCATTGAGCGTCCAAGTGAAGAGATTATTGATCGTATCGTTGGATGGCCAGCGCACGGCGATGAGTCACTAGGGCAAGATTTTTATCTAGCACCATTCTATGATAATGCAGTAGATGGAGAAACGGGGAACGGTGTTTATCGTCCTTTAGAAGATGGAGATTATCCTTGGTATGATATTGAAGAAGAAATCGATTGTAGAAATGACCGTCGTGTGACACTTTTTGGTGATGAAACGCACTGGTGGGTTTTTAACGATAAAGGTAATATTCATACAGAATCAGGTGGTGACCCAATCGGGATGGAGATTCGTGCACAAGCTTTCTCATTCGCAACGGATGATGAGATCAATGACATGACATTCTACAACTACGAATTAATTAACCGTGGTACACAAACACTTTACGAAACATATTTCGGTCAGTGGGTTGATGCTGATATTGGATACGGTTTGAATGATGATGATTATGTTGGTTGTGATGTATCCAGAGGTTTAGGATATACTTATAATGGTGACTTGAACGACGAAGGTGGAGGAAATCAGCCAGGTTATGGTGAGAATCCTCCAGCTGTTGGTGTCGATTTCTTCGAGGGACCATATCAAGATAATGATGGTATTGATAATCCATTGACTGCTGACGTGACTGTAGCGCTTGCACAAGGAGGTATACCATACTCAGGTTTGGGAATAGGTTACGGTGACGGAATCGCGGATAATGAGCGTTTCGGTATGCAGCGATTTGTATATCACGAGCGTGATCCAGGGCCTTATGGTGATCCAGGTTCAGCAGCAGATTATTACCGATACTTAAGAGGTATCTGGAAGAATGGTTTGAATATGCAATTTGGTGGTAACGGTAACACAAGTGGTTCAGGTATCCCAACTAAGTTTATGTATCCAGATGATTCTGATCCATTAGGATGGGGTACTTACCCTAATGCTTTACCTTCATCAGATCCTTGGTCAGAGATTACGGTAAATAACCCTAAAGGTGACCGTCGTTTCTTGCAATCTGCTGGTCCTTTTATCTTGAGACCAGGTGCGGTAAATAACATTACTGTAGGTGTTGTAATAGGTCAAAGTAGCGAGTCTGATTTGGAAGCTCCTTTAAGAGCATTAAAGTCTGCCGATTCAAAAGCACAGGCGTTATTCGATAACTGTTTCCAGTTAGTTGAGCCGCCAGTAGCACCAGAATTGACCATTCAAGAATTAGAGAACGAGTTAATCTTGTTGTTAAACGATCCTGCTGGATATGATCTGGAAAGCTATTTCGAGCGTGATAAGATTAACATTATTACTCCTGACGAATTAATCGAAGAAGGAATATTCTATGATGATACGTTCCGTTTCGAAGGTTTCCAAATTTATCAAATGGCTGACGAATTAGCCTCAGTTGGTGATTTAGGAGATTTATCTAAAGCACGTTTGGTTGCTCAGTCAGATGTGGTGAATGGTGTCGGTAAGTTGGTAAACTATACATACAACGAAGAATTGGATATTTCAATTCCAGCTGTCATGGTAGAAGAAGCTGAAACTGATTTAGACCAAGGTCTAAGACGTTCATTCCGCATCACTGAAGATCTTTTCGCTAGTGGCGATAGAACATTAGTTAATCACAAGAAATATTACTATTTAGCTGTTTCTTATGCTTATAACCAATACAAACAATACGATCCGACTAATCCAGAATTATTAGATGGTCAAAAAAGACCTTATTTGCGTTCACGTATTTCTGGAACTGGTGGAGGAATTGAGTCGGTAGTAGGTATACCACATGATCCTTCACCTGAAGCCGATGGTCGTGTATTCACAACAAGCTATGGATTTCAACCGGAAATCACACAGATTGAGGGTATAGGTAATGGTGGAACATTTGTTGAGTTTACTCAAAGCACTACTGATGATATCTTGGCAGATGGTTCTGTCAAGCATCCAACTTATGCAGCAGGTGCTGGTCCAATCGATGTTAAGGTGGTTGATCCACTAAATTTAAAAGGTGGTGACTATACCTTAGGGTTTGGAAAAGATTCATCGTCAATCGCTGAAGATATTTGGTGGTTAGAAAGAAATGCTGACGGTGTGAGAGACACAGTTTGGTCTGACCAAACAATTGGTGTAATCCGCGAGCAGTTAATTATGGACTGGGGTATTTCAGTACAAATTAATCAGCAGTATTATGATGGTTTCGGACCGAATAGATATATAGCACCTATCGGATCGTCCATTACATTTGCTGATTCTTCGAAAAGATGGTTGGATTTTGTTCAAGATGATGATTCTTTCTATCCATCAAACTGGATACGTGTAGGTAACAGTGAAGAAGCTGGAAACCACGCAACAGATCCAAATCCTGATTGTATAGCAACTAACTGGATTTTCCAACCTTGTCATTATGATGACTTTGCCTTGGATGCAGAAGATCAATTATACGAACAACTATTAGAAGGCGGTATTGCTCCATTTAAGTTTGTTGGAAAAGGGCCTTATGGTAATCCATTCGGTTTCCCTGGTGAAGATGAGTCTACACCTTGGTATGAAGTAAATACATCTTGGTTCGGTCTAGCAGGTGCACTGCAAAACATTGTCAGTTTAGAAGATCTTCACGATATCGATATCATTATAACAGATGATAAGACGAAGTGGACAAGATGTCCAGTGATCGAAATGAACAATAATCCGGCTCAAACGGAGTATCCTGAAGAAGGTGATGATATTTTAACATTAAGAAGTGATCCTTCTGTTAATAAGGATGGCCAGCCTGATGGGGAGACAGACTTTGAAGGTGATGATAAAAAAGGTATGGGTTGGTTCCCTGGTTATGCAATTGATTTAACAACTGGTCAACGATTAAATATGGTTTTCTCTGAAAATTCATGGTTACCAGGTGATAACGGAGACGACATGATTTGGAACCCAACTTCAAATTTCGCTGATAATTCAGGTTCGCCGCTATTTGGAGGAATGCACTATGTATACGTATTCTCTGCTGAGGCTAGTAATTCTGGTTCTTATGATAACGGTCAGTTTTTGTATGAACAATTAAAAGATGAGTCTAATACGAGTTATCGTGATGCATGGGAAAATTGTATGTGGGTCATGGAGCCAATGTTAGCAGATGATGAAGAGTTATTATCGTCAGATGTTAAGATCAGCGCGCGTGTCAACAAACCTTACGAGGAAAGAGAAGTTGATGGTGAAAACGAAGGTTTCCCACTTTATCAATTTAGCTTTGACAATCCATCAGTAACAGGTGATTCTGAGCGTCTCGTATCGGTAATTGATAATATCAATATCGTTCCTAACCCGTACTATGCTTATAGTGAGTATGAGACCGGGAAACGTGATAACCGTGTAAAGATTACTAACCTACCTGAGCGTTGTGAGATCACAATCTTCAACATGCAAGGTGCTTTAGTAAGAAACTTCATTAAAGATGACCCATTAACTTCGGTTGATTGGGATTTAAGAAACCATCAAGGAATTCCGATTGCAGGAGGTATGTACATCATACATGTGAAAATCGAAGTTCCAGATGAAAATGGAAACATGGTAGAATACGAGAAGATTCTTAAATGGTTTGGCGTGTTGCGACAAGCAGACCTAGATAACTTGTAAGATTAAGAACTTAAATTATTGAAGATGAAAATGAATAAATTCATAAAAAGAACGTTTTTAGCTACAATGGCATTAGGTCTGTCAAGTACAGCTATGGCTGGAAATGGTGACCGTGTCGGTTCTGCTGGAGCAACGGAATTGCTAATCAACCCGTGGGCGCGTTCATCGGCTTGGGGAGATGCTGGTGTATCTTGTGCTAACGGTTTGGATGCCGTATATACAAATATTGCAGGATTGGCTTTTACTGATAAAACACAAATCAGATTCGATCGTACGAATTGGTTAGGTGGTGCAGGGATTAATATCAATACTGCAGGACTTGCTCAACGAGTAGGAGAGAGTAGTGTTATATCCGTTACTGTAATGGCAATGACTTTTGGTGATATTGATATCACAACAGTTGATTTGCCAGAGCCGAGTAGTGGAAAATTCTCTCCAACATATTCTAACTTCAATGTTGGGTATGCAAGAGAGTTCTCAAACTCGATTTATGGTGGAATTAATTTCAAGGTGATCAACGAGTCAATTGCTGACCTCCGTGGAACTGGAGTTGCAGTTGATGCTGGTATCCGTTATGTTACTGGAGAGGAAGATCACATTAAATTTGGTATTGCTCTTAAGAATATCGGACCAACAATGGATTTCCAAGGTGATGGTCTTTCGATTCAGGTAATGTACCCAAATTCTGGTGACGTTGCGACGTTGGAGCAAAGATCAGCAACTTTTGAGATGCCTTCGTTGTTGTCAATTGGTGGGTCATATGACTTTATCTTTAATGAGCAACATACCCTAACAACTGCTTTAGCTTTTTCTGCGAATTCATTCTCAAATGATCAGTTCAGATTAGGTCTAAATTATGCAATGACTGGTGGGAAAATGAATTTCAATATGATGGCTGGCTATGTTTATGAACAAGGCTTATTCTCATCTGAGTTTGCGTTTGCTTCACGTGTCACTGCATTAAGCGGATTAACGGCTGGTGTTTCAGTTGACGCTGTTGTCGGAAAGAATAATAGCATGCTTGGAATACAATATGCATTTAGACAAACAGCATTATTCAATGGGGTACACTCTATTGGTTTGTCAATCGAAGTAAAATAAGCGAAACGTAGAAAGCGTTTTCTATATAAAACTCAAGGCGTTCTCCTTTTAAGGGGAGCGCCTTTTTTGATTCTATAAGGCTATGGAATTGGCTATTCTAGAAATGTAATCTCGAAAATATTTAGTATATTTGAACTTCAAGAGAGCCTCAATGGGGCTCTCTTGTTCTGTTAAATTAGAGCATTATGTCAAATATAAATTATTACACCCAAGAAGGACTCAATAAATTAAAAGAGGAATTGCACCACATGAAGTCGGTACAAAGACCAAGTATTTCTCAACAAATTGCGGAAGCAAGAGATAAGGGTGATTTGTCTGAAAATGCTGAATATGATGCAGCAAAAGAAGCTCAAGGGCATCTAGAGGCAAAGATCAGCAAGCTGGAAACCGTTATTTCTAATGCTCGAGTACTTGATGATTCAGATTTGGATAATACAAAGGTTTTAATCTTGAGTACGGCAAAAATTAAAAATGTGGCGAATGGTATGGAAATCACCTATACGTTGGTTGCAGAAAATGAAGCTAATCTCAAAGAGAAAAAGATATCAGTCGACTCACCAATTGGAAAAGGCCTCTTAGGCAAGTCTGTAGGAGATATTGCAAAGATTAAAGTGCCAAACGGTACCATGGAGTTTGAAATTATGGAAATTTCACGCTAATGGCTTCTATATTCACTAAAATTATAAACGGGGAGATTCCATCTCATAAGGTGGCAGAAAATGATGATTTTTATGCCTTCCTAGATATTTCACCTTTGAGAAAAGGACATACATTGGTTGTGCCCAAAAAGGAAGTTGATTATATCTTCGATATAGACGACAAACTTTTAGGAGACATGATGGTCTTCGCCAAATCGGTCAGTATAAAGATAAAACGAGTTTTTCCTTGCAATAGAATCGGAGTAACTGTAATTGGTTTAGAAGTGCCCCATGCGCATATTCATTTGATTCCAATCAATACCATGAATGATATGAATTTTGCTCAACCAAAAATGGAACTTCCACAGGAAGAGTTAGCAGAGATAGCAGAAAAAATTCGTAAAGCATAAAAAAGCACCTCATGTGTCAGGTGCTTTTTTAAATTTCTCTTATTTCATATTAATCGAGAGGGTTCGCAGGCAATTGAGCGTTATCGTCATACACTTTGAAAACCTTATCAGCATAATCATAGTAATACAATTTAGAAACTCCCGTCACGTTATCCCATACCAAGACTTCGTAATAGGTTTTATCTGAGGTTGGAACGTAGACACTCGTATAGTCCATCATGATTCTCCCATTTTCAGCTGCAGGTGCAGCAGACATAACAGGGTTAGAATTTGCGTTAGCGGGGCTGACCGTCGCCATAAACAAGGTTGTGCATAGTATGAGTCCCATGAATGAAAAACTGACGGCTAGAATGCGAAAAGAAATCTTATTCGCTTTCCAACTCTCCTTTTTCAATTTTTTTAACCATTAAATGTTGTGTAGCGTCATCTACATAAGCTACATAGATAATGTTTCGATAGTCATCAGATGCAATTGCTCTGGCTTTTTTTGTCGACAAATCTGTTACATCACCCCAAACTCCTTTTTTATTGTTTTTCAAAAATTGAGGCATTCCCTTGTCAGAAAGTGATGTAAAGAAGTAATACTCAGAGATATTTAAGTTATAGTGTTGCTTACCTAAAGTGATAACTTTTTCATCTGTTGCTTCTTCAATGATTTCCCATTTTTTAGCCATATCCTCTAATGTGATAATAACGGGACCAAATTCATTGTGATACGTTAAATAAGCTTTGTTACCCACAAATGAAAAGTCATCAATGCGATCCACATTTTCTACTTTATAATCTTTTGAAAGCTCTTCCCACTGCTCCATCTGATCTACTTCTTGATCAATCATTTTAAACATCATTCCTTCATCTGTTAATACAGCTAAAAACACATCTCCGCGATCATTAGCAGCAATTTTAAATGATTTCACGCCCTCATTCGACATGAGGTCAAAATCATACCACGATTCGTCATACAATGAAAACATTCGAATGATATCGTAATCTTTGTCTTCATAGACAATAAACGGTTTTTCACCAATCACTGAAAAGGTCGTATTATCAACACTTCCTTCACCAAATGTTTCTTCACCAACAATTTCCCATTTATCATCAATTGCTCGAATCACCGTCATTTTATCGTCATATTGGCAGAAAACGTAAGGTGTTGCGCGATACGCAAAAAGTTCAAGGCGCTTAAGCTTAAAAATGTCTTTAATTGGAGTTTGATCAAACTCTTCCCACTTACCTCTGTAAAATCGACGAACAACAACTTTTCCTTCCTCTACAGAGGCTACGTGGATTGATCGCCCAATTTCTTTCAGGTCAATTTTATCCATTACCGGGTTTTCCGAAACCTTTCCTCCTCCATACTCTTCAACAACTTGTGCCGAAGAACTGAAAGCAAAGAATAATGCTAAGAGACTGAATAATATCGTTTTCATTTTTTTTAATTTTTTTCGAAGATAATTAAAATACCAGAATTTTAATGCGCAGAAAATAAACCAAATGCTTTTCTAATCAACACACTTTCAGCCCAACAATACAATTCGTGTACCAAAAAGTTCTTGAGATCCCGTCTTAATTAGATAAAGACTTTTCAAAATCAGCTTTTTTATACTTGGAAACCCTTGCTATGATGGATTTTGACAATGCAACACTTAGTTCTGATTTTGAATAAGATTGAATATGATCTAAGTTAATCAACTAAGACTTATGACTTCTAAAGAAACGAGGATGCTCTTCCAGTAAATTTTCAAAATGCTTGAGATTTTTACTAACCATGTACTTTCCATCCTCAAGATGGATGGATGTATAAGCTTCGCTTGCTTCAAATGCTATGACTTCTGATGTTTTGATAACTTTTTGCTGACCTTGGTGTGGTATGATAATGCGAGAAAATGTTTCGTTATCTAAATTAGATTTCAAGGCTTGATATGCCTTTTCCATGCCGGTAAACGTCTGTTTCTCTTTAAATTTGTTTACAGCTGATTTCAATCGATCAATATCTATTGGTTTCAGCAGATAGTCCACGGCACTCATTTCAAAAGCTTTGATGGCATATTGATCATAAGCAGTGATAAAAACAATTTCAAAGTCTATAGAATCAAAAAACTGTGTTATCTCATACCCCGCATATTTAGGCATTTCAACATCTAGAAAAACGAGATGTGGTTCTTTGGCTTTAATGATTTCTACACCCTCCATTAAATTTGAACCTGTGCCTACAACCTGAATATCAGGACAAAAACGATTCAGGAGTTGTTCTAGAATACTTCTTGCACTTGACTCGTCATCAATAATTATAGCTTTATATTTTTCCATCTTTTAAGTTAAATCAGTTCAGCTATTTTTTTGTCGATTTGGGTTATCATTCAAAAATGCCTTCCAAGATCCAGATTTGGATTTGTTATGCTCTCCAATACCACCTTGAAAATGATGACAAACAGCAGCAGCCAAACCATCTGTGGCATCCAAATGTTTCGGCAAAGTTTTTATCTGAAGCAAACGCTGCAACATGGAGGCCACTTGTTCTTTTGAAGCGTTTCCACTTCCAGTAATGGACTGTTTGATTTTCTTTGGTGTGTATTCTTCAAAAGGCAGGTTGCGGTGCAAGGCAGCAGCGATGGAAACACCTTGTGCGCGCCCTAATTTGAGCATAGATTGAACGTTTTTACCAAAAAATGGGGCTTCAATCGCCATTTCATCGGGCTTATATTCCAGTATGAGTTGATCAACCCGATCAAAAATCCGTTTCAATTTATCCGGATGCGTTTTGAGTTTCGACAAATGGATAACTCCAAAGGTAACTAGTTTTAATTCCTTTCGCTGAACATGAATAATCCCATACCCCATAATAGAAGTTCCAGGATCAATTCCCAAAATAACTTTGTCTGTTTCTGTTATAGCCATTAAAGCGATTGGTCTTTTTTTACCTAAAATGAACAAACATCAGGTTCAAGAATACGCTCAATATTGCCCGTACCGGCGCTGATCATTTGCCAATTATCAAAGTTAAAACTAATTTCCACTAACATAGAAGTGGATAATAGAAGGTTTTCCCCAGTCATCAAATTAACAAAGTCTGAAATACCATTATTATGACCGACGTATAAAATATTTTTTCCATTGCCCACTTTGGTTATGGTAGACAGAATAGTAGAAGCAGATGTCAGGTATAAATCGTCATCATATAAAACTGGAGAGTGTATGAAGTGTCGCATGATGGAGGCAGTTTCCCTAGTTCTGAGCGCTCCTGACGCGATTACTTGATCAAACGTTGTTGATTCCGACCTAAGGATATAACCAACCTGGTTTACCTGAGCGACTCCTTTTCTATTTAAACGACGATCAAAATCAGATAATCCGGACTTCGGTCTTACCGCTTTTCCATGTCTTAGAACAAATAATTTCAGCATCTAAAAAAAAAAATTAAAATTCACCAACCCTAAATTAATAATTCCCGTTATAATAAGTGAGAAGTTTATCGCAGTTATGGGTTTGCTGCGGTAAAGTGAATCAAACTACTTATTCAGGCCAGCTGGGTTTTAAAGCCCGGCTGGTTCTTTTGTAACGAAAAAGAATGTATGGTTGATCACGAAATAATAGAAGGTTGTCGGCGGAATGAACGTCGTGCCCAAGAAAAATTGTACGAATGGTGCTATGTTAAACTCATGCCTACCTGTATGCGTTATCACCGTAATGAAGAGGATGCAAGATCTATCCTTAATCTTAGCTTTGTAAAAATTTGCAAAAACCTGGACAAGTTAAAAGAATCAACGCCTTTCGAGGCTTGGGTTCGTCGAATAGTAATGAATACCATTATTGACGAATTCAGAAAAAATAAGAATTACCTAAAATTAGTTGACTCCAAAGAAACAGATCGTGAATTAGAGATTCACGTTACTTCTGTTGAAAATGGAGTTTGGTCCAAATTAGAAACGGATGTTCTGATGGGACTTTTAAAGCGTTTACCAGATATTTCGAGAAAAGTGTTTAACCTATCCGTAATAGACGGATATACGCACAAAGAAATTGGTAAGCTGCTGGATATTTCAGATGGTACATCTAAATGGCACCTATCAAATGCAAGAAAGCAATTGAGAGAAATGGTGAACAAATTAAGAAAATCGGAGAACCGCGAAATGTGGGCATAATATGAGTGATGCAAATCGACATATGGATGAACAGTTTCGCAAAATGAGCGAAGAGCTGCAAGCTAATTATCACCAAGATTATTGGAAAGAGGCGTCGAAACTGATGGAGAATGATTCATTAGATCAAGCGTTTAAAGATGCTGCATCTGTCTATGCGGCGGCTGAAGTTGGAGGGATAGAACTTGCATCGGGATCTCTGGGTGATGCGTTTATGGATGATGCGTTTCGCGAGGCATCAAAGCAGGTGACTATACCTTATGAATCTGCTTTTTGGAATGAGTTGGAGGCAAACCGTGCTGATATTGAAATGAATACGGCTTTTCATCAAGCCTCAGGAGCAGTTAAGGCACAATATAGTCCGACTTTTTGGGGTGATGCAAATGCTGCCCTTCAAAAGGAAGGTCTGCATTATGAGTATAAAAGTGCATATTGGAATGAAGCACGAGATTTGTTAGACAAAGTAGATCGACGATCATTTTTCTTTCGCTGGAGTGGCGTCGCAGTATTGTTATTGTTGATCTCTTTCGTAGGATTGAATGAAATAAGGGACGATAATTTTGTGCAAGACTCGCGTCAAAGAAATTCAAATAAGACGACATTTGGTGAAAATCGTGGAAATGATAATCAAGTTGCACGTACAGAAGATATTGGTATTGAAAACAACTCAACTGAATTGTACAATCCTAATAATTACTTGAATACGGCCGATCAAAATTCGAATGTAAATATCAATACGCAATTTGAAAACGCAAATAACTCTAGTCCGATAAGTAATAACGACAGAACTGAGTTAACGGATGCTGAAGCTGATTCGGATGCACGAGTTGAAAATGGTGATCCTACAAATCAATTCGTTGAAGGTCCGGCGATTAATGAGGGTTCAGAAGAAAAAATTGAGAATATTAAAGAAGAAGATTTGAGTCTGGAAATAGTAGAAGGAATTAATTTCGGTAATCACCATGATAATAAGGCAAAGTCAGAAAGTTTTGATTTTGCACCTTTATACATAAATCCGCTTCCTTCTAATGTTTCTAAAATCGAACAAAAATTATCGAGGAACGTGCCTCTTGGTCCGCCAACGATCGAAAAAGCGCTCAAAATGACAAGACATAATTTTGCGCTTATCGGTGGCATTGGCATCGGCAATTCTTATGGTTTTGAGACAATGACAACAACACCACGCTATTCAGCGGGATTAGAGTATACAGTAAATGGGTCGGGTGCTTTGAGGCAATTTGAGTTTGGGGTCAATACAATGCTGAATTATAGTACCCATGAGAATGTCCGAAAAGAAATAAAAGTAGACTCGTTTTTGGTAGATGGTTCCAGTAAGAATTATTGGGTATCATTACGTGTGTTTGACCTGTTCTATGTCAATACGAATGCTTTTGTCAACTATCGAATAGGACTCAAGCATAAATTAAGATTCGGTTTAGGAGTTGAACGTTTGGCTATGGTTCAGTCGAATATGTCATATAAAATTGGTGATGACACGGGGTTAGAAACCGTAAATAATAATTGGGGAGTTAAAAGAGGTATTGCACAATGGGACATGAGATGCTCTTTGGGTTATGAATATCGTTTGAATAAAAAATTATCCATGAACATAACAGGAGCGTTCGGTCTTGCCGACCGTACCGCTAATGATTTTTATAGTTTAGAACCAATTAATGACCGCGAAATGAATATTATGTTTGGGGTTAAATATAATTTGTTAACAAGAATTAGATAGAGGAATGTTGAAGACGAAATACATATGGGTGTTAGCAGTGATTGGAATCATTTCTATGACAGGTTGTAAAAAAGAACAATTGCCTGAGTTACCAGAAGGCAATGATCCGATATATACAATGGGAGGTCTTGTCAATGGAGAAGAGGTTAACATGTCAGTAGGTGAAAATTCGGTGGTTATGCGCCACGGAATTAGTTCTATGAATGGCGTCAAAGCTTACTTTGGTGAGATGGAGTCATTGACATCAGAAGATAATATCCGAATTGAGTTCGTTCGTCCTGAAAAGGAATTCACAGGGATGAATTATACATTGTTTGAAGAAGGAGAATTACCTTTTCTGACACACAAAAAAGGAAAAGTAAAATTTGATTTTGGAGGTGTTGGAAACGAATTAAATAACCTAAGAATAGCGGATGATAATGGTAATTTTGCAAATGTCTCAACACATGAAATACAGCAATACGGCTATAAGACCCTTCGATTAAAATTCGATCAATATCAAAATAGTAATGAAGAATTCAATATTATTTTAAAACATGGTTTTAGCGACGAATTGATGAATCCTAATTTTCAGGTTCAAACCCAATTAGACACGGTTTATTTAGAACCTTTAGTAAGCGACTATAATCACGAATGGTATATTGATGGAGTTTTGGTAAGCCGCGAAATCACTTATACGGATGTTTTGTCGGATGGTATTCACCAAGTTATCCATATTGTGCGTGACGATAGCGGAAATGAGTCCTTTAAAACCGTTCTAATCAGACAAAAATGGAGTAAGGAGTTTTGGCAAATGGATGTCAATTATACTGATGAATATGAATTTGATGCATACAATTATGGTCAAATGGTCGTGTCTATGCAAAAGGATGGAGAATGGTATCGTTCGGACATCAGCTCAGAAAATGCTTCGACTTCATTTACTGTAGAAAATGTTTCTTTCATTGCAAACGAAAGTGGTGATCGACCTCTAGTCGCTTTTAATTTTACTTTTGATGCGGTACTCGTTAATGAGTCGCATACAGATTCTCTGATCTTAACTGGTATGAATGGACAGTTTTTATTAGGTTTGGAGAACTAATCAATTCTACCATGATGAAAAATATTACCCTTGCGCTTGTTTGTATTGTTGCAATCTTCCCTGTTTTCGGACAAATTACCGTGACCAGTTCTGATTTTCCCGAGGCAGGAGATACAGTGATGGTATCCATTTCCAATGATTTTGATCTAGACTTTGAGTCAACAGGTGCAGATTATAATTGGGATTATTCTCTACTAAACTTCACGAGCCAGCGCATTGATACTTTTTTTGACGTTGGAGACGCAAGTATTACCTACCAATTAGCTTTTAACAACGGTTGGTTAGATCCTGATTATAAAGCTGATTATTATACACCCTATGCAAACTTCGTCATACCGACATCAGACTTATTCGAATTGCCGCTTTCAAATCCTGTTAATTTCACTAAAATCGAATCAGATCGGGTCGAAATTGTTGGAGTTGGAGTTGAGTTGAGTGGTTTTGAAATCCCCTTAAAAAATGACCCTATCGACCTTGAATATGCTTTACCGTTGAATTATTCAGACGAATGGGTGTCAAATTCTTTTTATGAAATTGATCTAAATCCTGTTTACGACGGGATTTTAAGAAGGTACCAAGAAAGAACAGCCGAAGTGGATGGTTGGGGAACGGTAATTACTCCTTTTGGTGACTTTAACTGTATTAGAACAAAAGCAGTGGTTGATTTTACTGATTCAATGAAGATTGTTTTAGGGGAGTCAGAAACATGGTTTCAGCTTCCAACACCTACACAAATTATTTATTCGTGGTGGGCGAATGACCAAAAGATACCGGTGCTTACCGTTGTAGCCCAAGATATTTTTGGTTCGGAGACAATTACAAGTGTAGAATACAAAGATCGTGATTGGAGTGATTTGAGTATTAAAGATAATCCGAACGAAACTTTTTCGGTATATCCGAATCCGGTTCAAGACTTTCTTTATTTAAACACAGATAAATCAATTGAGTCGATGCAAGTGTATGATGCAATCGGTCATCTAATAATTGATTCGTTCGGAGATCAAAATCTATACGTCGGAGATTTACAAGACGGAATATATTTCTTGCACACGACGATTAACGGTATGACAACCGTTAATCAGTTTATCAAGCACTAATTCATTTTTAGACGTATCTTTGGCGATTAAACGGTCCTGTCGCTCCCGATTTGCTTTGCCTTTTGGTAAGCGAACGGGAGAGGAAAGTCCGGGCAACACAGAACAGCATGCTTCCTAACGGGAAGGGTTTTGATTCGTCAAAATACAGCTAGTGCAGCAGAGAATAACCGCTTTCAATTCATTGAAAGTAAGGGTGAAAAGGTGAGGTAAGAGCTCACCGGTGTCATTGGCAACAGTGGCAGCCGTGTAAACCTCATGCGTTGAAACATCATGTAAACCGAGGCTTGAGACTTGTTCGGTTGATCTCGGAGGGTAGATGGATTGATCCTCAATGTGAATTGTGGACTAGATAAATGACAGGAACTTCGCGTTTGCGAAGGACAGAACCCGGCTTATACGTTTTATCCCTTCAGCTTTGTCTGAAGGGATTTTTTTATGGATTCATTCATTTTTAACGAATAGCTGTAACTTTGCAGTTCAATTATAGATCATGAGTAAAAAAGAAACGGCAAAGGATAAAAAAGTCAAAGACCTGATCAGCGACTTGGAAAGTAAAGATTCAGCAACACAATTAAAAGCAGTTAAAGCTTTAAAGATTCATGGGAATGATGATGCAGTTGAACCGCTACTTTTATTATTGTCAAGATCAGCAGAAGGAAATGTGAGATCTGAAATTATTGACCTAATCAATACAACAAAATCAAGCACTGTACCCGCGGTAATAGCTAATGCACTTATTGATAAGCGCTTTGCATCCATTCGTCATGATTTGTTAATTTCTGTTTGGAGTTCGGGCTTGGATTATCGACCTTACCTGAAAGAAATCATTATTGCAGGTACGGAAGGTGAGATGATGGATGCACTAGAATGTATAACCATCGTGGAAAACTTAGATGGTGGTTTTAGTGAAGATCAGCTATTTGATCCGATCATCGTCTTGAAAGAATATATTGTTGCCCATAAAGATGAAGATTCTCCCAAAATGAATATGCTAAAAGAAGTCTTGGTTTTATTACAACAATTCAATAATCAGCTCTAGAATAATGGGGAAGAATAAATTAAAGCGGTTTGCCGATATGGAAACGATGTCTTGCGTTTTTCAACCAGACAGGTCAATGATAGACAATGACAGTTTTCCGCTCAAAGGTAAATGGCATCAAAACTATTTTAAAAATGAGAACCCCATCGTTATCGAACTTGGTTGCGGAAAAGGGGAGTACACAGTAGGGCTAGGAAAGCGATACCCTAACAAGAATTATATCGGTTTGGATATTAAGGGTGCTCGTATTTGGGAAGGAGCTAATACGGTTCGAGAAGAAGATCTAAAAAATATAGGATGGGTTAGGACGCGAATCGAATTTGTCGATTCATTTTTTGCGCCTAAGGAAGTAGATGAGATTTGGTTGACCTTTTCCGATCCTCAACCCAACAAACCAAGAAAAAGATTGAGTTCAAAGTTGTTTTTAGATCGTTACCGGAAGTTTTTAAAACCTGAAGGCATTATCCACTTAAAGACAGATAATGACCTACTCTTTGCTTCCACTTTGCAAGAGGTTGAAGAGGTAGGTGGAACAATTGAAACACAAACCTGGGATCTATATGGCGAAATGGTTGATAATTTAGATTTAGAAACACAAGATATCCTATCGATCAAAACACATTATGAAGGTGTATTTTCAGAAAAAGGATACAAAATCAAATATTGCAAGTTTAAACTCTAAAAAAACTTCAGAAAAATAATCATTACTGGCAACGCCTAGGGAATTATGATCGTATTATAAGTAAGGAAATTACTGAAGATTTGGAATTGAAGCGGTACCATAACGAAGATGATATGTCTCCCATTCGCTTTTCATGCGCTGATGAAGCTATAGGGGAAATCAAAAATTTGTTCTTTCGAGATCAACTCGAAGAGGAGCAAATCATGCTTCGCATATTCACTAAAAACGAAGAACACGGAACAAAAGTTGATCTAAAACGACTGAATATTGATCGTGTTTTTTCAAATCGCCAATTAAAGCGACGTACACCCTTTAATCGTGGTAAATTAACAGACGCTTCTGTTTATCACTACGACTATTCAGTCAATACCATTCTAGGAATTAAAGAGGAACAAAAAAGACTTGAAGTTGAGTTTAAAAACTTTATGGCTTTGATTACACCTTCAAAGCGTAAAGCGAATAATCAAGAGCCGCTTTTATTTGCACATTTAGAACGTGATGTGTACTATCTTTTGAATCCTGAAATCATAGAAGAATATCAACCTAAAGCGCATTCATTTAAATCAATCCTCAATTGGATAAAAAACAGGATTTTTACGAAGACGTCTACGCAGTCGTAGCAAACATTCCTGAAGGACGAGTGACTACCTACGGTGCTATTGCTCGCTATTTAGGTGCAGTACGTTCGAGTAGATTAGTTGGCTGGGTCATGAATAATGCGCATTCACTTCCTACTCCTATTCCAGCACACCGCGTTGTCAATCGAAATGGATTCCTGACGGGTAAAATGCATTTTGCCACGCCGACCACTATGGAAGAGAAATTAAGAGCGGAAGGTCTGGTCATAGACAATGATCAAATTCTTCATTTTAATGAGGTTCTTTGGGATCCTTCAATCGAAATGGAAAAGCTTCTCTAGTTATAGATAATACTAGTTGGAAAACCCAACAAACCTCCTTTCATCTTTTTATTCTATCTTTACCCTGAATTTTGGTTTCCGTTTGTACGGAATTAAAATGGGAATCAGGTGCGCCCAAAGGCAATTCCTGAACTGTTCCCGCAGCTGTAAGCTTCAAAACTTTGTGTAAAAACCACTGTCAATATCAAGATTTGATGGGAAGGGCGCAAAGCACGGAGTGAGTCAGAAGACCTGCCATTTTTCACAAACAACGCTTTCGGGATAAAAGCAAAGTTTAAGTCGGGGTTTCACCTCTTTCTTATTCTGCGTTTCTATTCCTTTTTTTAACTGATGGTCATGCATTTGACCTTAAAATAAAAAGGATGAGAAAATTAATACTCACAGGCGCATTGGCGCTTAGCGCTTTTTTTAGTAGCGCTCAGTTTACATCGGATGATGTGGTGTACTTTGTTGGCGAAGGGCCCGACACTGCTTATTTAGAAATCGATTTCTTGGACGCAACTGAAGACTCGGCTTATGTTTGGGGCTTTCTTTTTGATGATGCGCTTGACGTCTCTGGTGGCGATATCTTGGCAGCTATTGCTGCAGACGAAGAAAAATTAGATGTAATTATTGAAGGAGGATTCTTGAACGAAATCCATTATAATAATCATGCTGGACTTGTTGGAGATCCAGATTTTTGGGGTACTTGGAGTAAGACAGAGGAGACGGAATGGGTCTTGAATGGAGGACTAGCAACTTTGGTAGAACACGGTGATTGGTTCGGGTGTTCTTATACCGATTTTGATCCTGAAATTGCACCCGGCGATCCATTAGCTGCTTATGAATCGGCTAGGTATCATGATGGTATCGTTCAATTTTGGGTTGGTGAGGGATCAGATTCAGCAGTATTTGTTATAGATTTTGTAGAAAGCGAGTCTGGACAAGCCATGACTTATGCATGGGGATATGCTTTTGACGGAACTACAGACGGAGCGACAATGCTTGCAGATATTGCATCTGCTGATGTAAATCTTACGATCAATGCAGAAGCGTTTTTAAATGATATTCTCTTCAACGATTTACAAGGTTTAGCTGGCGATCCGCATTATTGGGCTACATGGAGCGGAACGAACTTATCAGATTGGACGATGAATGCCGGTTTGTTAACTACGATTGTTGACGGTGATTGGTTTGGATGCTCCTATGCTTCTTGGCCTCCGAGAAGACCTTTTTATCCTATTTCTGCATTAGATTCGGCCGCTTTTACACATTTTGACACTGAGTTTGTTATCGGCTCCGGTTCAAAGGAAGTGGTTATTGTTATTGATTATAATGAGTGGTTACCAGGACATTCTTACGCTTATGGATATTTGTTTGAAGGTGAAACTATCACTGCGGAAGAGGTGTTAGAGGCATTGCAAGATGATGGTATTTATGGTTTGACTTTTGACCTAATGGGTGGTTTTTTGAATAGTGTAGAGTGCGAAATAACGGGCGATATTGGACTCGGAGGAGCTCCAAATTATTGGTCGACATGGTCAGCTGACAATGTTGGAGGCTGGGTTTTAAATTCGGGTATTAGTGAAGAGCTTCATAATGGCGATTGGTTCGCTTGCAGTTACACTTCTTGGGGGGCGGCAACACCACCAAGCTTGCCAATGAATGGCCCTTATGCTTTTGGTTTTGAAGAAGTAATTCAAGATGAGCTTACGGTATACCCGAATCCATCTAATGGTGAGTTTCAAATAGATCTAAAGCAAGATGCCACCGTGACCATTTCAGATGTGCAGGGCAATGTAGTCACTAAAAATCGATTTGTAGCAGGAGTGCAAAGTATGCAATTGACAAATCTTGCTAAAGGAACCTATCTTTTATCCGTCGAGACAAATGAGCGCATGCAGTCCCAGCTAATTCTTATTAAATAGTAGCAATTTAGAAACGAGAGTGATCATTCGAATAACCATAACGTTAATGTTTTTAAGTTTCATGGCGCGAGGCCTTTCGCAAGATACGACCCGTCATCTCAGCGCTATTCCTGTTTTTGCAAAAGGTGATACCATAGCGACGTGGATTCAAATTCGTTCTTCAGTGCCTCATTTTGAAATTAACCAAAAACAGGTGGATGAATGGGGAGCTGTTGATGTAGGAGAACTTGTAAAAATATTACCCGGAGTACAAATTCGAGATTACGGAGGAATTGGAGGAGTCAAAACAATCGCTTTCAGAAGCCTGAGCGCTGCACATACAAGTGTAGTGACGGATGGTTTTGCTATGTCCGCTGTGAGAACGGGAGCTGTTAACTTATCAGATTTTGAATTATTTGGCTTGCACAAAGTTGCACTGTCTACTGGTACTGTGATAGATGATTTGGCACCAGCAGCTTCTTTTGCCCAGGCGAATACCATTTCACTTCAATCCACATTATTGCGGTCTCCGGATAAAATGAGAGTAGGTATGTATACCAACCTAACCAGCATCAATGCCTATGAGCACGGAGCCTATTATCAGAAATCAATCGGCAAAGGATTTTTCGCCGGTGGACAAGGTATGTTGAGACACGGAAACGGTCGTTATCGTTTTCAACATCCAGACTTAAACGATGGGCCTGAATTATGGCGAGAGAATACTGAAATGTTGAGCTACCGATGCCGATTTGCTGGTGGCTATTCAGATAAGCAAACGAAATGGAATATAAGTGCAAACTATTCCAACAATCAGCAAGAACTGCCGGGGGCTGCTGTTTTATACAATAGTTCGAATGATCAAACTTTAGAGACAGAAACGCTCCGAATTCAGTCCTTGTATACTAGAAGCTTTAAACAATGGAAAGCAACCATACATGGAGGATATCAAACGAATTACATGCGTTATTTTGATCCACAATATCAAAATTTGCTAGGTTATATTGATATCGATTTTAACCAAGCATCTGCAACGGGCGGATTTATGATGGCTCGTAGTTTTAGATTTCCAGAAGAGAAAGTCTATTTTGGTTCAGATATTATATATGGGTCTTTAGATGGTAGTACGCAATTGATTCGCCCAGAACGAATGACGAATATTTCAGTGCTCGGAGCCAAAACAGTGCTTGGTCGATTTCGTTTGGAAGGAAACCTGACGGCACAATTAATTAAAGATCAAAGTATTTTAAATACGGTTCAATCAGGGCGAAAATTTCAACGCTTGTCACCATTTTTAGCCATAGCCTATTTACCTTTTAAGGAAAAAGCACTGCGTATCAGAAGCTTTTATAAGCACTCTTTTCGAATGCCTTCTTTCAATGATTTATACTATAATTTTATTGGTAATACCAACCTTGAACCAGAAGATGCGCACATGGTCAATTTGGGTATAACATATGGGTATCAATTCAAAAATGCAAGCATCGAATTGACAGCTGATGGTTATTATAATCACGTTTCTAATAAGATTATAGCTATCCCAACTAAAGATCTATTTAATTGGAGTATGCAAAATATTGGGGAAACGTCCATTCAAGGATTTGATATGGGCGGATTATTCACTCATCAATTAAAAAAGTGCCGATTAGATGTAAATACCAGTCATTCCTTTAATCAATCGGTTGACATTACCGATCGAAATAGTTTAACTTATGGTCATCAAATTCCGTACACGCCTTTTTATAATGGACAAGCGGGCATTCACCTAACTAGAAAAGGTTATCAAATTGGAGCTACAGCTTTAGTTTCAGGTTTTAGATATACCCTGAATGAAAATATATACGCCAACTACTTGCCAGGCTTTGTTGATTTGAATATTGGACTTTCGAAAACGATTCGTTGGAAAGCGTCTAACCTGCTCATTGACTTAAAGGTCATGAATCTTTTGGCTAATAATTATCAAGTTATTCGTAGTTTTCCCATGCCGGGACGTCATCTTCAACTAAGAATAAAATACCGATTAGAAAAATGAAAAACTTCTTTGTCTTTTTATCGATTCTGTCGATTTATTCCTGCAATAAAAAACCGATTGAGCCAATTACTCCGAGTCAATATGAATCCGGCGTATTTTCCTTGAACGAAGGTTTATTTGAGCAGAACAATGCGTCGATTAGTTTTTATGATGGCGTGGAAGGCTATCAACAAATCTTCCGATCTGAAAATGGTCGTGGTTTAGGTGATACGGCGAATGATTTTGAAGCTTATAATCTTAATGGAAAGGAATACCTAATTGTAACGGTTGATATCTCAAGT
>JAURQI010000069.1 GCA_030836155.1 Crocinitomix sp. | reverse complement strand
TCTGCATAATATATTGCTTTATAATCTTGGCAAAAATAGAAAGAAATTAGTCTTTGCGAAATCGATTAAGATTGACCTCTGCGTCTAAGGTGCCATTATCAAATATAAATTGACATAATTGATTTGCATAGTAGGGAGCAACCATAACTCCTTTTGTGCCCAAACCATTAAATAAAAAAGCATTTTTATACTTTTCATCCCGGCCAATTATAGGTCGTCGATCTTTTACAGTTGGGCGGATGCCAGCCTGATGCGCAGCTATTTCATATTTAAAATGAGTAAACGCTTCTAATCGCTCTTTCAGCTCATCTATACCTTCAGGTGATTTTATAGGTTCTTTCAGTTCCCAATTATAAGTAGCACCAATTCGATAAGTCTGATGGCCCATCGGTTTTATATAAAGACGTTTATTCAAAACGTGCTTAAAATCAAATTTTTCAGTTACGATATCTATGGTCTCCCCATGTGTCCCGTTAAGTGGAAGGTCTTTAAAAATCGGATTATTCCACATTCCAGTTCCCTCACAAAAAATATACATTTGAGTAGGAGCAATATCTCCATAATCAAAATTGTGATTGTGAAATTTTACTCCCTTCTTTTCTAGATAGCTTTTTGATAAATCCAGAAATTCAGCTGTATCTAGATGATGCATCCCATTTACTCGCCCTATTCCAAAAGGAAAATCAACTTCTAACAAGTCAGGCAATTCATTTTGATTAGGCGTATCCATGTATTCAGCATATCGATCATCCCCTTCACGCGCACTCCAATTATTCGCCTCTTCAATATCAGTAAAAACGCGAAAGATGTCCGCTTGGCGAAAAATATTCGCATTTAACTCATCCACTTTTTGTTGATAAAAGTTTAGGGCGTATGGCACCAACAGGTCTGCTTGCCAACTTTTAATTTGACGTCTAAATCCAATTGGATTAATCATACCCGCTGCTATGCGGGTTGCATGATTACGACCTGAGTCATAAACCTCAAATTCGACCGACCTTTCTTTTAGATGCCAAGCTATATTCGCTCCTGCAATTCCCCAACCTACAATATTAACCTTCTTATTTTCCATGATATTCTGCTTGCCAAAGTTAACCCTATTCTAAAGAACTATTGCGAGGCTTATATCAAAGACCTTCTTTATATACGTGCAGCTATTGTCGCTATGCTAATTTTGACACCTTCCACATTTAGAAGTTGATGAGCGGCAGCCTCTAATGTAGCTCCCGTTGTTACTACATCATCCACTAATAATATCTTTTTGCCCGTGATCAAGGTTGATTGATTTATCCAAAAAATGCGACTCACATTACCCCATCGATCAAAGCGGGAAAATTTTGTTTGAGATTTGGAATATTGCTTTCGAAGTAAACATTGATCATTGATAGGTAGAGAACACTTATTAGCAATCCCTTTTGCAATTATATGACTTTGATTAAACCCCCTTTCCCGTTCCCTTTTGGGATGTAATGGAACTGGAATAATTAAATCAAACTCTGCATTCGTAAGTTGCTCACCAAGCATTCCCCCTAAATACCTCCCGAGTTTCTTTTTGCCTTTGTACTTTATTTGATGAAGGAGTTTTTGGGTTGCATTTCCTTTTTGATAATTGAGCAGACTGTATACATGATCGATATCCACCCTACCCCAAAATAATTGTTGCAAAGCTTTTTTTGAACCTGGATCATGATTAATAAAGGGTAAATCATAAGCACAAGGAAAACAAATATGATGCTCATTCAGAACCAAAGGTTGATGGCATATTTGACAATAATCTGGATAAAAGACATCTAAAAATGCCTTTCCGCTTGCTTTTACAGCATCAAATTTGATCATTTTGAATTATGTTTTGGGTTATAATTCTATTTCGGGTAAGTATATACAAATTTGTAACGAAACAACACTCAAAAGTTAGGATAAATATGTGAATACTTTTACACATTACCAAGTGGATAAATTAAAACCCCAAAGGACTTGATAAGTAGGTACTAAATGGCATAAATTGCAAGTCCGTTTTTCAGTGAAGCAAAAGCAGTGTCGGATAATGAAAACTTGTTAACAGATTGTTGATTTTTCGTTAATACTTTTAAACTAAGAAAACAAACCCTGCTTACGACGAAACGGTTAAAACTATTGATAAACAATAATTTACGACTCACTATAAACAGCGATTGTTGAAAACTATGAACGGATTGTGAATTAAATTTGATAGGTTGTTCGATAAAAAATCGCAACTTTTGTAATCCGATTAAACACAAGAAAAAAGCCCTTGTTAACCACTCAAAAATCGGCACCAACGAATTGACAAATACTAAGTACAAAGACCTAGTTTATTTTTTGGTGAAAAAGAGGGTAAGAAAACATTAAAAACGACTAGTAAGATGGCAGCAGCAGAAGAACCAATTTTGAAGGCAAATAACGAACGTTTTGTATTATTTCCAATCGTTCACAATGATATTTGGCAATTTTACAAGAAGTCCGAGGCAAGTTTTTGGACTGCAGAAGAAATTGACTTATCGCAAGACTTGATTGATTGGCATGAAAAGCTAACGGATGATGAAAGACATTTCATCAAACATGTTTTGGCATTTTTCGCTGCTTCTGACGGAATCGTAAATGAGAACTTAGCAGAAAACTTTTTATCAGAGGTTCAATATACTGAGGCGAAATTCTTCTATGGATTTCAAATTGCAATTGAAAACATTCACTCGGAGACCTATTCATTGTTGATCGATACTTATATCCAGGACAACAAAGAAAAAGACTACTTATTCAACGCAGTAGATACTATTCCATGCGTTAAACGCAAAGCTGATTGGGCGTTGAGATGGATTGAAGAAGGATCATTTGCAGAGCGATTGATCGCCTTTGCAGCCGTAGAAGGAATTTTCTTCTCAGGATCATTCTGTTCTATCTTCTGGCTTAAAAAGCGAGGCTTAATGCCTGGATTAAGCTTTTCAAACGAACTAATATCGCGAGACGAAGGATTACATTGTGACTTCGCTTGCCTACTCTATAACAATCACCTAGTAAACCAGCTACCTAAAGAAACGGTAACAAAAATCATTACTGACGCAGTAGCAATCGAGAAAGAATTCGTAACAGACGCTATTCCGGTTAAACTGATAGGAATGAATGCTGAATTAATGCAACAATACATTGAATTCGTAGCAGATCGTTTATTAGGAGAATTAGGATGTGATAAAGTATACAACTCGACAAATCCATTTGACTTTATGGACATGATTAGCATTCAAGGAAAAACAAACTTCTTTGAAAAGCGAGTTGCTGAGTACCAAAAGGCAGGCGTATTAAACAGTGGAGAGAATCAAAGCTTTTCGTTGGACGAAGATTTTTAACCAATTTATTATTAAAACCCCGATAACGGAAGCTAGAATTACCTCCTCTCGCTTTTGCTATTAAAACACAGGACGCACTATGTATGTAATTAAAAGAGACGGAAGAAAAGAGCCCGTCAAGTTTGACAAAATCACAGCTCGAGTAAAAAAATTATGTTACGGTCTTAGCCCGATTGTGCAACCAGAGATGGTTGCCATGAAGGTAATTGAAGGATTGTACGACGGTGTTACAACGTCAGAGTTGGACAACCTTGCAGCTGAAGTATCAGCTTCAAAAACAATAGAACACCCAGACTATGCATTACTTGCATCAAGAATCTCGGTTTCTAACTTGCACAAAAACACAAAAAAGTCATTCTCTGATACGGTAGATGATTTGTACAGATACATTGATCCAATCACAGGCGAAAATGCTTCATTGATTGCTGAAGATGTATACCAAATTGTAAAAGACAATTCAGAATATTTCGACTCACATATCATTTACGATCGTGATTTCAAATATGATTTCTTTGGATTTAAAACTTTAGAACGTGCATACCTTTTAAAAATTAACAATAAGATTGTTGAGCGTCCTCAACACATGTTAATGCGTGTCTCAATTGGTATACATAAGGAGGATATTGAAGCTGCTGTTAAAACATATAATGCTATGTCAGAAGGTTGGTTTACACATGCTACGCCAACATTATTTAACGCAGGTACACCTAAACCACAAATGTCATCTTGTTTCTTATTACAAATGAAAGAAGATAGTATTGAGGGGATTTACGATACATTAAAGCAATGTGCACGTATTTCACAATCAGCAGGAGGTATTGGCCTTTCTATTCATGACATTCGCGCTAAAGGATCATATATCAAAGGAACAAACGGTACATCAAACGGTGTGGTTCCAATGCTGCGTGTTTTTAACGATACAGCACGTTATGTTGATCAAGGTGGTGGAAAGCGTAAAGGATCATTTGCGATCTATGTTGAACCATGGCATGCTGATATCCAAGATTTCTTAGACCTTAAGAAAAACCATGGTAAAGAAGAGCAACGCGCTAGAGATTTATTCTACGCAATGTGGGTTCCAGATTTATTCATGGAACGCGTTGAAGCAAATGCTGAGTGGACTTTAATGTGTCCTAACGAATGTCCAGGACTTTCAGATGCTTATGGTAAAAATTTCAAAAAGCTTTATGAGAAGTATGAGAAAGAAGGACGTGGTCGCAAAACTATCAAAGCACAAGATGTTTGGTTTAAGATTCTAGAATCTCAAATTGAGACTGGAACACCGTATATGGTATACAAAGATGCTGCGAATGAAAAATCAAACCAAAAGAATTTAGGTACAATCAAGTCTTCAAACTTATGTACTGAAATTCTAGAATATACAGCACCAGATGAGGTTGCCGTTTGTAACCTTGGGTCTATTGCATTACCTAAATTTGTTGATGCAGAGACAAAAACATTTGATCATGATAAACTCTTTGACATGGCTTACCACTTAACGGTAAACCTAAACAAAGTAATTGATCAAAATTATTATCCAGTTGAGGAGGCGCGTAACTCAAACATGCGTCACCGTCCAATTGGAATTGGAGTTCAAGGATTAGCAGATGCATATATTTTAATGCGTTTCCCTTTTGACTCAGCAGAAGCACAACAATTAAACAAGGAAATTTTTGAAACCATCTATTATGCTGCTGTAACAGCTTCTAAAGATGTTGCTATAAAAGACGGTCCTTATGAATCTATTAAAGGTTCGCCTATATCAAAAGGTCAATTCCAATTCGATATGTGGGGCGTAAAACCTACAGGACGTTGGGAATGGGACATTCTTCGTGATGAAGTGAAAAAGCATGGTGTACGTAACTCATTGTTATTAGCTCCAATGCCAACTGCATCAACAGCTCAAATCCTTGGAAATAACGAGTGTTTCGAGCCATACACTTCTAACATTTATACAAGACGTGTATTGTCAGGAGAGTTTATTGTTGTAAACAAACACTTACTTAAAGACCTCGTAAAGCTGAACCTTTGGGACAGCAATATGAAGAATAAATTGATGGCTTCTAACGGATCAATTCAAAACATCGATGAGATTCCACAGGACATCAAAGATCTTTACAAAACAGCATGGGAAATCTCACAAAAAGTGTTGATCAACCAAGCTGCTGATCGTGGAGCATATATTTGTCAATCACAATCCCTGAACTTGTTCATGGAGAATGCAAACTTTGCAAAATTGACTTCAATGCACTTCTATGGATGGAAAGCAGGTCTTAAAACGGGTATGTATTACTTAAGAACAAAAGCTGCTTCTGACGCTATTAAGTTTACGTTAGATAAAAATGCTGCTGCTGCTCCTGTTGCCAAAACAGAAGAAGAAAGAATGGCTGAAATCGCATGTTCACTTGATGATCCAGACTCATGTGAAATGTGCAGTGGATAAGATCAGAACTTCAACGTTGTTAGACGATTGAATTATGACGCAGACACAAACATTAAAGCATAGCGAAAAATGTGCAGTGGATAAGATCAGAACTTCAACGTCGTTAGACGATTGAATTATGACGCAGACACAAACATTCTAGTAAAACTAAAATGTGCAGTGGATAATTCTATTGAACAATTAAATTCTTGATTTAACCATAATTTAAATCCTCTTTTTGAATTTTCAAGGAGGGGATTTTTTTATTCCACCACATGGCAAACAAGTATCTCACCAGCTTTATTCGTCATCTGTACTTTTCTGATTACATTTGGGAGGAAAGCCTTGTTAACCAGACCTATGATCAGAATTCGTGGCTTCACGCTGTTAATACTCTTTTTTGCCCTGATGCAGAATTATTAGAAGACTTTCATGAATATGTCATTGAGCAAGATGATGCAGAAGAATGGAATAAAAATCAAAACCCTGATGGTGATAAAGGCCTATTCTCTAAAGCCGACTATTATTATCATACATACAATTCTGATTCTGAAATAGCGCAGCAAGATTCCTATCATAGCGATTTCACAGACTATTTGATGGATAACCAATGGAAAAGAAGCTTTCTTGAATTCCGTTTTGGTGTTGATTTTTATGTTGAAAACTTAAAATTTACGTTGTACGGAGAGCACCCTGTTTGGAAAAGGAAATTTTTATACAATAACCTGTTCACAGTGGGATTGTCAGCCTCCATCTTTATTTATTAAAATCAATTCTTTATATTCATGTCAGCAATTAAAACACAAGCAACTCAAGCATCCGTTGAAGACTTTATTCAAGGCGTTGAATCAGAACAAAAACGCGAAGATGCAAAATCTCTGGTAACATTATTTGAAAAACTTACAGGCGAAAAAGCAGTGATGTGGGGACCTTCAATTATAGGTTTCGGCCAGTATCATTATAAATATGACAGTGGTCGAGAAGGTGATTTTTTGATCACCGGTTTCTCTCCACGGAAAACAGCTTTAACTCTCTATATCATGGCTGGTTTTTCAAAATATGAAGAGCAACTTCAAAAACTAGGTAAGTTCAAGACAGGAAAATCATGTCTTTATATAAAGAAGCTCGCAGATATAGATCAAGAAGTTCTTTCCGAAATGATTTTAGACTCCGTGAAATTCATCAAAGAACGCTATCCAGATAACGCCTAATTAATTTGCAAAAATCATTCGCTTAGAAGCTATCTCATTACCATCTACTACAAGCGTATACAAATAGGTTCCGATTTGCCCATAACCGTGGCGGTACAACACTTCATTGATTTCATTCGATAAATCAATGGTGAGTTGTTCAACAATTTTGCCTTCCATATTTCTGATGACAATACGCGCATCCTGATAGGGTACAATTTTATTAACTCGCACACCAATTAAAGTGGCTTCATCAAATGGATTCGGTCTGTTTTGCATCAATTCGTATGGCTGACGTTTTGTTTGGTTTTCATCGATTGATAATTCCGTATTTAGAAAAGCAATCTCATGAGAAAATAAGCTTTCAATATCGTTCTCATCAACAGAGGCCACACTGACAATATAATTATCCGTTTCGGGTGGATAGATCGTATCTAAAACACCATTCAGTACGTAAACAGAATCCCAATCATTGGTCTCTGTTCTTAATCCAACACGATATTTTTCATAACCGGTTTCTTCTGAAATTCTGATTATAATTCCTGGTCCTGTAAAGGTCTCTATTCTAAAGTCAGGCGTACGCGGACCAACTGCAATCATAGAGGCTGCCACACCATTTATTGCAGCATTTCGTGCCAAATAATTAAAATCAACAAAGAAGCTATCCAACTCCATATCGCCATCGGTATCAACACCCAAAATATCATCTGAGGTATGCTGTCTATCGTGATAATCTCCTCCTACACCTGCATCCCCATGCTCATGAGCAGAGGTAAAACGCATAGCACGAAAACCATCTTGTCGAAATGGAATATGGTCACCACCACGACCAACGCGATCTTCAGCAGACATAATCGTTAATTCCATTGGCACGTCTACCAACGGCAAAAGTTCTTCTTTGTACTGCAATTTCACAAACCGCGCTAATTGTTTGTGTTGCGAATTAAATCCACCTTCTGTAAAAAAGCGAACTTGTGTACTATCAATTTCGTTTAAACCAGGGCACGATGGAGCAGATGAAGTCTCCCCACAAATAACTCCGCCAATTACATCATTATTAAGCACACTTTTAATTGGAATATTTTCGTCTACACAAAACTGAGAAAAAGCATTAGCACCGTACAAGCCTTGCTCTTCACCTGTTGTTAGCATAAAAACAATCGTATTTTCGTAGGTATATCTACACATCACGCGCACCAATTCCAAAACAAGCGCCGATCCCGATCCATTATCCTCCATACCGTGTGCATCACATTCCGTGTCACAAGCACTTGCGCAACGACTGTCCACATGTCCTTCAATTAAAATCACCTCATGATTTTCAGCATCTGTACCTGGTAAAACGGCAAAGGCATTTCTGTGCTGTGCCATTCCACAAATGTTCTGATTAAACTGAAGATAACTGGTGATCAATCGCCCGTCATTCTCTGCACTGATCGTTTCAAAATAAGCATGTGCCCAACGACGCGTTGCACCCATTCCAAAATCATCAGAAACCGTATCTGAGCCTGTATTTCTATTTCCAAAAGCAGATAACTGCATTAAATATGACTTCAATGAATCGGGGTTAATTCGGTCTTGAACTCCCTGAATAATGTCATCATGATTGTCGATAACCTCCGCCGCAACATATTCAGCCGGATCATAAGCGCCTGTCAAAATTTGTTTCGCCTCTGGGTTAGTGCAAATGATATCTGATTGGGCAAAGCCATTGGTTAATGTTAGTACAAGAGAAAAAAGTAGAACGCTGCGCATGGTCAATTTTGTTGGTTAGAAATGTTTTTATCCAAGTTACAAAATTTGATAGCTAATCAGACGTTTTCAACTACCTTTTTAACCAAAAAAAGGCATGAATTATTTCCATTATAACAAGATCTAAACTATGGTTTTTTAAAGCGTGGAGTTTTTCATGATCTAAAACCATCTCAGCTGATTTTCCCTCCAATTCGGGAGACAGCTGAATACGATTAAAGAATGAAAACGAAGGACGATTCGGAATACAATAAATTCGAAACTGATCAACCTGTTCGAAGTCATGATCGCGGAAAACCTTCATAGTTCTTAGCAATCTTATAACTGATAGAATCAGAAAAAGACCCAGCCCAATAACATAAATCATTTCCCATGAGAAGTCAAACGAATATTGATTGGTACTCATATCATTCCCGACAAACACCGGAGCCAAATCAATAGAAGACAGCTCCAATGAAAATGCTCTTTTTGGCACGAACGACTTTAGCCAAACGGCCATCAAAGCCATTAAAGGGATTCCGATCAAAAGCAAACGCTGATGAATAAACTTCAGTTTTTTACCAAAACAATAATCAACAAAGCAATCGTTATGATCAAAATATTGATTTCAAAAATGTTCCGATAGCTATTCATCTTCCGTTGATTTAATGAGACGTATGACCTCTTCCAATTCTTCCAAATTCATTTTGTTTTTACGCATAAAAAAGATAACATCTCGACATTTGAACCATCAAAATAAGACACTTTAAGCGCATCTAGCCGCTGTTTCGAATAAGCCTCCTTCGTAATTGTCGGGAAATATTGATTTGATTTACCATAAGTTTCATAATCTACAAACCCTTTTTGAACCAATACACGAATAACCGTCGTAACAGTGCTATATGCCGGTTTAGGATCTTCTAAAGCTTCCAAAATATCTTTGGCAAAACCTTTTTCAACCTGCCAAATAGCCTGCATGATCTGCTCTTCTGCTTTTGTCAATTCTTTTTTCATACTTCTTTTGATTCAGTCAACCATGCCTATCACTTGCGCATTGCAATAAACAATGGCCAACCATTTCTGTCGACGATACAAACGTATAACTATAATTATAAAGCCAAAATTATACCTGTCTATCAATAAATTAAGTCTATAATTAAACTGAATCAACTGCAATTAGCACAGATACCCGACGCTTGAATTTCTACATTTTCAACGTTAAACCCTTTCAGAGCGATTTCTGGAATAGAGGTCGTTTCAGCGCAGGTAATTTCTCCGCAAATATTACACTTAAAATGAATGTGTTGATGGGAGTGATGCTCTCCAGTGCAATCGTGCGCGCAAAGGGCAAGCGTTTTTTCCTCTTGAGGATAAGTGATTTCATGAACCACACCCTTGTCTATGAAACTCTTCAAGGTTCGGTATAAGGTTATACGATCAAAATCATTCAATTCACTCTCTATTTGATCGACTGAAATGGCATGATCATATTTTTCAAACGCGGCAAGAACAGCTAACCGAAAATCGGTTACGCGTAGTTTTTTGGATCGTAGGAGCTTTTCCATTTAAACAAATGTCACGTTTTTTTACTTCTTATGCAACAATGTTGCAATTTAAAACTTATATTTGCAACATTGTTGCGAATATGAGCTTAAGATTTTCATACTTATTGGCATTCATTTTTATTGCTTCCGCTCCAGCCAATGGTCAATCCATTCAAGGAATGGTTATTGATGAGGAGACGAAAAAAGGTATTCCTTTTGCCAAAATCTATTTTGTCGATTTAGATGAGGGCGTGCTTGCCGATTCCACTGGATTATGGACCTTTGAAAAATCGGTCCGTCAAAAAGAGCAGCACGTTGTTGTTTCAGCTCCTGGATATAAAACTTTACATGCAGATTTTCTCGCAGATAGTCAAATTGAACTCAAGTTTTCTTTAAGCCCGCTGCATCACGAATTAGATGAAGTCATCATTAATAATGGAGGCTATTTGCACCGTGAATCAATCACCAATATTGAATCACATAAGCTTCAAAACCTGAATAAAATTCCATCCACTAACCTTGGAGAATCGATTGCTAAAATACCCGGCGTTTACCAAACCAATATTGGTCAAGGAATTTCGAAACCAGTCATTCGCGGTTTAAGTGGAAGCAGTGTGGTGACCTATGTCAATACATTGAGAATCGAAAATCAGCAATGGGGCAATGATCATGGCTTGCCAATCACATCCCTGGGAATTGGTCAGGTTGAAGTCATTAAAGGGCCCGCTTCATTACTCTTTGGGGCTGATGCTCTTGGAGGTGTAGTCTATTTTATTGACGAACCCTATGCACCAAAAAACAGTTTGACCGGATTTGCCGAAACACGATTTGAACATAATTCTTTAGGAACCTCCAATTCAGGCGGAATCCGATTTTCAAAGGAAAAATTTCGCATGAATATCTATGGTGGATACGACAATTTTGCCGACTATGCTACCCCAGACCAAGGGCAGGTTTTTAATTCGCGTTTTAATCAGACTTCAGCAAAATTAAGCATGGGGTATCGCGATAAAAACTGGTTATTAAATGTGCGTTATAACTTCTTCTATGGTCACGTCGGTTTACCAGGCCATTCACATGACTCTATTCCAGACCCTTCCTCTTTTTATACCCAAGAGCAAAATCGAAGAAGAGCTATACCTGCGCAAAAAACAATGAATCATTTATTGTCGGCAGAGCACAAGATCTTTTTTAAGAAGCAAGAGGTGCATACAACCATTGGCCATACCCGAAACGGACTTAAAGAACATGAGGAAAAGGTCTTTTTCCCGGATATTATCATGGATCTCAACAATACATTACTTAATGTAAAATGGAAAATTAAAGCGCAAGAACATTGGCATTATTTCATTGGTACACAGGGCATGTATCAAATGAATCGTAATGGTATAGATGCCGCAGAAATTTTGGTGCCAGATAGCGAAACAATAGACGCCGGTATTTATGGCTTAGCGCGCTATGCGAAAAACAAATGGCGCGTTTTAATTGGAGGCAGGTTTGATACACGAATGATCAGTATTTCAGAAAGTGACTTCTCCCGAAGGTTTGATGGATATAATTTCTCGGCTGGAACAGTCAGAACGAGTGAAAAATCAACGACGCGTTTAAATATTTCAAGTGGCTATCGAGCACCAAATGTGACCGAGCTGTTAGCTGATGGTGTTCATCATGGCAGTTTTCGTTATGAGCGAGGGAATACAGCATTAGCGTCCGAAGTCGCTGTCCAGATTGATTTGAGCCAAGCCTTTCATCTAGATGACTTTGAATTATTAATCAATCCTTTTTATAATAGAATACAGAACTATATCTATTTGCAAGAAGCGGGTGAAATTGTTGATGGATACCCTGTCTATAATTGGACTCAAACACAATTTGCTCAGTTATACGGACTTGATTTTGGCATCCATTACCATCCACATGGTGCTCACTGGTTGCATCTACAAACTTCTATCTCAACAGTTTTTGCCGAAGATGCTGATCAGCGCGCTTTGCCAAGAATTCCTCAAAGCCGCATTCAAAATCGCGTCATTGTTAATATTAAAAAAGGAAAAAAGTTTAAAGTCAATGATCTCACCATCGACTACACCTACCTCTTCAAACAGGACAGAATTGGAATTCTCGAAATGGCGAGTCCAGCTTATCATATGTTGAATGTTGGATTTAATTTTAAGTTAGATCATAAACAAGCTTTCTTATTTGCAATTGGAGCGCGGAATGTATTAAATACGCGATTCATCGATCATCTATCTGGTTTGAGATACTTAGATATATCAGGACCGGGAATAAATGGATACATATCCATTCGATACGAATTTAAACGTCAAACTAAATAAAAATAGAATGAAAAATAAATCAATTTTCGGAATTATGGCTTTGGGCCTAGCTGTTAGCTTTGCCTCATGTTCAAAGTGTGAAGAATGTCACTACGACACAGCAGACGGTACAGAAGTTGAGATTGGTGAATTGTGTGATGATGCACTAAAAGACGCAGAAGAAAATGGTTACGCTGTAGGCGATACCACATATACGCTGCACTGCCACGAGCACTAGACTATAATGACAATTAAGAACAGCATTCTTTACGGATGCTGTTTTTTTGTTTAGATATTCGCTAGAATAGATTCAAAGAAGGCTTTACCATCTTCATTTCCGAGGTTAGGATCAGCAGCTCGCTCAGGATGCGGCATCATACCAAAGATATTCTTTCCTTTGTTTGCAATTCCGGCAATATTGTCAATTGACCCATTCGGATTAGACTCTTCCGTTACATTACCTTCCGCATCGCAATACTGAAATAAAACCTGATCGTTATCGTAAATTGCCTTCATCGTGTCATCAGGAGCAAAAAATCGACCTTCGCCATGAGCGATAGGAATTTTATAAGCCTTACTATGGTCAAGATTCTTTGTAATTGCCGCGTCTTTCGACTGTGGTTTTAAGAATACATTTTTGCAGATGAACTTCTGACTATTATTATGCAATAATGCACCGTCTAGAAGCGGTGATTCGCATAAAATTTGGAATCCGTTACAAACACCAAGAACATAACCGCCCTTTTTTCCGTGCTCGATAACCTCTTGCATAATTGGAGAAAATTTGGCGATTGCACCAGAGCGTAAATAATCTCCATAAGAGAAACCACCCGGCAATACAACAAAGTCAACACCTTTTAAATCGTGCTCTTTATGCCACAATTTCTCTACGGTTTGCCCCATGCTTGTTTCCAATGTATCGATCATGTCTTGATCACAATTAGAGCCAGGGAAAGTAACCACACCAAATTTCATCTTGTTCTTTTTTAAATGCTTTGCAAATTTAATATTATTACAAGAATTACTCTGCTAAGTAAAGAAATAGTTCCCTAAACTTATGAACCATATATGAACGAATATTACCTATTTACATTTGGTCATCCGAATATTGGTATTGAGCCTTATCTTTACTACGATCAACTAGAAGTTTTGATACAAAGACCAGAATGCTAAAAGAATCCAGAGATAGACGAACAAATTGGCCATCAACATGCTTTTCATGTTTAAGTAGAAAACAGAAAATATGTACATCAGCGGTATGGCCCAGAGGATTGTTAACTTTTCTTGCAGATAAAATGTGGCAAAATAGCTAATGAGTATTAGCCAGAATAAATTGTAAACGATTCGACTTCTTTTTTTAAAGACCAATAAACTCGTCCGAGCAATTAGAACATATCTCCAGAATGCGCCTAAAACAAGGAGAATTGTAAAGCCATAGAGCAACATATTACTCAGCTGATAAGTCCATTCAAATTCTCCAAAAGAAATTTTATGATAAACCAATCCTACATGCCCAGTCACCAAGTACTTAACGGCAAATAAGTGCAGCCAAGGGATTCCAGCGGCCAAAATGACCACAAACCATTCCCTCCATACAAAAGAGCGAAAAACAGACAAAGCAAGCCATGGTAAAATAAGTAAAGGAACAAAAAGTGGTTGAAAAACGGTCGCCGTTCCTAGAAGCAAGGCACTCGTAAAAGCACTCGAAATAGCACTTTCCTGTTGGGATAATCGGAAAAGAAAACCCAAAGCATAAACGATAAAAAAGATAGCTATCAATTCATGGACATAACCAAAATGTCCAAATCCAAATACACTTAACCCGTAGAAAAAACCTGGTAGGTAGGTGTTCTTTGAATAAAAGTCAAAAACATTAACCTGCCTGACAAGCTCAATAGCGGTGAGGTAAACAATCAACACCGTAAAAACGTATTGAATAATTGGTGATTGATTGATATAATCAACAAAGGAATCTTGCCATAAAAATGTATTCTTCAAGCCGCTGTCAGGCAACAAAAAAATAGAAAGGCCCATGACAGCAATTAGAATTGGCAGACTGACAACAGCAACAGGAGATTTCGATTTGTATAAATTTACCAGCACGGGCTAAATTTAATGTAATTTATTTATTACATTTGTTGTCATAAATTGATAATTATGAGTTCTACTGATTTCTTCCTCGGGTTAAAAGATTTATTCTACTGGTTATTCCAGAACACATTGGAACCAACTGGGGAATTGTTTTGGATGGGATCACTCCTTCTAGGGTTTGCTCTTGCTGGATATTGGATGTACCGTCAGGTACAGTTCAACAAAGCAGCTGAAAACGACCCGAACCAACTCAAATAGGAAATACACAACATTGATAAAGGGAACCTCTCTGTACTTTTGTGCGGAGAGGTTTTTTATTTGCAATTATAATATTGAATGAGACACCCACCTTATGCAATGGTCGTTGTATAAAAGGTCAGATAACAAATATATTAAAACCTTAATGAATCAGTATTCTGGATTAAAAGTCTATAAATCCTTATGAAGTTCCAGGACAACTAGATCTAATGCGGTACCCCAGCTTTTTTCAAATCGCGTAAGAAGCCAAATATCTTTTTACGGAAAGCAATAAATAAGATGATATAAGGAATCACCATGATATAAAGTATACCAGTATTGATGGTACTCCCCTCTTCTTCTGCTACTTCTTCAGCCACTGCCTTACACATTGCGCATTGACTAAAAAGGTCATTGAGAAAAAAAAGAAACAAGACTGATAGATAAATCTTTCTGCGCATAATGTCTGTCTGTGTGTACAAAGGTACAAAATCAATTGGTAATATCTTAAAAATTAGCGTTATTTGCAGCGTTATAACGAAAACTACGAGAGATGGAAAACGTCACGACATTAGGAGAATTTATTATTGAACGTCAACAGGATTTTCCGGGCTCAAGTGGTGAGTTTTCTCGTTTATTAAGTGCGATCAGGTTGGCCTCTAAAATTGTAAGTCAAAAAGTAAATAAAGCTGGTTTATTATCTTATATCGTAGGTTCAGCGGGTTCTGAAAATATTCAAGGTGAGGCACAACAAAAACTAGATGTGTATGCGAATATTCAATTCATCAAAGCATTGCGTCAAAGAAAGGTTGTTTGTGGCATTGCTTCTGAAGAGAATGACGAACATATCACATTAAACGAAAGTGGCTCTTACATTGTTGCTATTGATCCATTAGATGGATCATCTAATATTGATGTTAACGTTTCTATTGGAACGATCTTTAGCATTTACAAACGAGTATCTCCAGTTGGAACACCTGTAACGGATGCCGATTTCCTTCAAAAAGGAACAGAGCAAGTTGCGGCTGGTTATGTTATTTATGGTTCATCAACTATGCTGGTTTACACGACAGGAAATGGCGTAAATGGCTTTACCTACGATCCAGGCATCGGCGTTTTTATTTTGTCACATCGCAATATGCAGTTTCCTGCCAACGGTAAAATCTACTCCATGAATGAAGGGAATTTCTTTCGCAGCTCAAAAGGTATTCAAGAGTACATTAAGTTCGCTCAAGGAATTGAACCTAATGAAAACCGACCTTATACTGGAAGATACATTGGCTCTTTAGTGGCCGACTTTCACCGAAATCTCATTAAAGGGGGCGTTTATTTATATCCTGCAACTGATCAATCTCCAAATGGAAAATTACGTCTCTTATATGAATGTAATCCGCTGGCCTTTATTGCTGAACAAGCAGGTGGAAAAGCATCCGATGGCAGACAGCGCATCATGGAAATCGAACCGACAGACTTACATCAGCGCGCGCCTTATTTTACAGGGAACACCGCAATGGTTGACAAAATTGAATCGTTGATCTCGGAAAAAGGATAGAACATTATTCCGACTTGCCTGTTACTAGTCTCTAACCTAAAATCAAAACATGGCAAATATTACTTTAGGCGGAAACGCAATAACAACGAACGGAACAGTACCTGCAACTGGAACATCAGCTCCATCATTTACTTTAAAATCAGTAGAACTAAAAGATATTAGTTTAAATGACTTCAAAGGTCGAAAACTCATTTTGAATATTTTCCCCAGTGTGGACACTGGCGTTTGCGCTGCATCGGTTCGTCACTTTAATGAAAAGGCTGCTCAACTAGAAAACACTACAGTTTTATGCATCTCTCGAGACCTCCCGTTCGCACAAGCGCGTTTTTGTGGCGCTGAAGGAATCGAAAATGTTGTTATGCTTTCTGATTTCCAAACAGGAAAATTCGGTAAGGATTATGGCTTAGAAATTGAATCTGGTGCATTTGCAAATCTTCATTCGCGAGTTATTATCGTCGTTGATGAAGAAGGCAACATCACTTATACAGAGCAAGTTCCTGAAATAGGACAGGATCCTGATTTTGAGGCTGCGTTAGCTACTGTTTAATCATAAAGAAAATATAGACTCATTGGTTAGGATTCCTTGACAGATCCAATTTACAGTTTGACTAAGAGCTGTTAATGCGTAGCTTACTAAAAAACTGATTTATATGCTACGTACATTTTTCGCCTTTCTTGCGTTCTTACCACTTTACCTTTCGTGTCAAGTAACGGACGTTAACTTAAAGATTAATCACATGTTGGGTGCTGATAATTTTTACCTGGACATGCCTGCTACAAATAACCTCGGCCATGAATTTACAGCGACTCGATTAGAATATTATATATCTGGAATCACATTAATAGAAGCTTCAGGTATGGAAATTCCAATAAATGATACGATCGTTGCATTGGTAAGTCCGCATGAAGAAATTTCAACAGTGGTTAACCTAGGTGCATTTGAAGTTTCAGAAATAATTGGAGTACGATTTCACATTGGTGTTCCTGAAGCACTTAATCATTTGGACCCAACATTATACCCAGAAGGACATGCCCTCGGACTACACACTGAATCCATGCATTGGAGTTGGGCTACAGGTTACAAATTTCTGGCATATGACGTAGCATGTGGAACAGACTTAACAAGTGTTTTTTCTTTTCATGGTGCTTGGGCTGAAAATTATTTTGAAACAGGCGCGGATGTAATTAGCTCTTATGATGGGGAAATGTTAATCCTAGAAATCAATGGGGATTACACAGAGGGACTTAAAGACATGAATCTAGATGATATTGAAGATTTCATGATTGATCATGGAGGACTTGCTTCCAAACAAGTTTTAGAAAACTGGCGAGATTATGTATTCGGTGCATTTACATCATCTAGACAAAATAATAAATTAGAGCCTATCCAAATTGAGGTCTATCCAAATCCCTCTCAGGGCGACATCACTATTAAATTAACTGAATCAACAGAGACTCAATCGATTTCAATATACAATTCGATTGGAGAGCTGATTTATGAATTTGATAATCTAAATGACAATTTAATAGAATTAAATATGCCAGTATCAGGATTTTCTTTATACATCTTCGCGATGTTAATGGTGCAGCAATGACTCCATATAAATTGGTTATCAAATAATACTAAAGACAACCTCTTCCAGTAGGACAAAAACCCAAACTTGAAGTTTGTGTGATAGCCCAACTTTCATAATGACTGTTTTAACTTCGTCTGAAAACTGCCCATTAAGACATAAAAATAGGTCTAACCTTATTGAAAAAGAAGGCAGGAACTACAAGTCTACAAAACAAAGAGTTTTAACATAAAAAAAAGCGAAAGGAAATCCCCTCTCGCTTTTTTTTGTTTTAAGAATTCTAATAACTAATATAAATATATCCTTTAACAGGTTCAAGATCAGCTTCACCCAAATCAAGGACAAAATAACAAGTAGAACCTGACGGTAATAGATCTCCGGTATTTTGATTGGTGCCTCCCCAGTCATTTTGATATCCATTATCTGCTGAATATACATTCTCGCCCCAACGGTTAAAAATGACCAATGTTGCATTTGGATAAACGCCAATACCTGGAAATTCTAACTTATCGTTAAACCCGTCATCGTTTGGTGAGATACCGATTTTATCTGCTGTAAAAACAGGCAATACCTCAACTCGAACTGAGTCAGTCGTTTGACATTGAATTTCATCTATAAACAATACCTGATATGTTGTAGAAACAGATGGCATAACATCTGTTATTCTGCAATCAGCACAATCTAATTCATAATCTGGTGACCATAAGACGTCTCCAATTTGATCTGAAAACAATTCTATCTGGGCAGTTTCGCCAGCATAAATCGATTGGTTAGGCGAAACCGCAATAACAGGTAAGGCAAAAACCGTCAGATTTATTGAACTTTCACCGATACATCCATTTTCGTCTGTACCCGTTACATGAAAACTTTCTGTTCCGATATAATCAGGTTGAAATACAGTTCCATCAATCACGTCATGATCCCACTCATAGGAGAAAGCTCCGTCAGCTGTAAATACAACTGATTCGCCATCGCAGATACTTTCCTCAGAAACCGTTGCCTCCACCGATGGTAAACCAAAAGTGGTTAACGTAATTTCATCGCTACTACTGCAACCATTTAAATCAGTTCCTAAAACAGTGTGCACCATGGTTCCGGGAGCAAAAGGTCGAAATGCTTCGCCATTTTCAACTCCAAAATCCCAATCATAATCTTCTGCACCTGACCCACTAAAAATGACCTCTTCGCCAAGACAGATTTCGGACTTGTCCAGATGGGCAACAACTTCTGGTAATTCATGTACAATCAAATCAACAGACGCTTCGCTTTGACAAGTATTGACATCTGTACCTACCACGGTATAAGTCACAAGACCGGTAGAAAGCGGCTCAAAATTTTCGCCATCTACGACATCATTATCCCATTCATACGAAAGGGCTCCTGAACCTTTAAAAACAACTGTTTCGCCAACACAAATTTCATCTTCATTGACGCTTGCCGTAACCTCTGGTAACTCATGTACCATCACCTCGATTGTAGCGGTATTTTCGCAACCGTTTTCATCTGTTCCCGTCACAGTGTAGGTTTTTAAACCGGATGTTTCAGGTATTCTTGATTCGCCGTCTAACAAACCATCATCCCATACATAGGTATCTGCTCCAGCTCCTGAAATTTCGAATGATTCTCCCAAACAGATCTCTGATAAATCTGAATTTGCAGTAACCGTAGGTTCCTCATGGATCGTTACATCAATCAACATAATACTATCGCGACCACAAGCATTCGGAATGGTATCATAATACTCTCCTGAAACATAATAAGTCTCGTCCCCACTTGGAACTGTGTAGCTATCACAAGAAGCTACATTAAAACTAGACCCGGAAATAATACATACCGAAGGATTTCCATAAACAGCGGCAAAACCTGCTCCAGCAAAACCTGCTCTTTCCGCCATAATACCCGAACCAATAACCGTATTTCCAGAACTGTTCATTTCAACATTTACTCCAAATTCATCTCCGCCAGTCTCACCAATAATAAGATCGTCAATCTGCACCCACTCTAAAGCATCTTCATTATGAAAGTAAACCCCCATATAACCTTTATTCGTAGCTTCAAGATCTCCCCAATAGGCTCCAGCATTGACGCGACTACCCTCATCGTTGATACTCACATCTATCCCAAAACGTGAACCGGGCTCACCCTCTATTGATCCAATATTTAACCAATCACCAGCAATTAATTCATAAACCGTTGCGCGATCAATATCATACCGACCCAACACAACTCGATCTCCCGCTGCATTCATTTCACCGATAAAACCATAGGCTACCGCACCTCCGATAGCATTCCATAAACCTGCTTCATTTTCTTCATATACATTACCATTTCCGCCAGCGTAATTAATGGACAATAAGCGATCACCAGCAGCATTTAAACTTACCCGTTGATGATTTGTTCTTGCTAAAG
>JAURQI010000068.1 GCA_030836155.1 Crocinitomix sp. | reverse complement strand
TCCTTGGACTGTTAATGCTTTCTTATTTTGCGGTCGTAGGCGTAGAGTATCTAGGTAGATTCTCGTCGGGAGTTCGACTGTTTTTATTATTAGCGTTTATAGGTCTTAATTCGTTTTTGCTGATTAAGTTTTTGATCATTCCACTGCTCAAACTTTATAAAGTGGGTCAACGGTTATCAATAATAGAGGCTGCTGACATGTTAGGTGGCATTTTCCCTGAGGTCGGTGATAAGTTGAAAAACACGATACAATTAAAGAGTGACCAATCGTCGTTGGAGATGAATCTAGATTTGGTTAACGCGAGTATTGAGCAAAGAGCAGAAAAATTATCTGTTGTGCCTTTTTCAGGTGCTATAGATATCCGAGAAAACAAGAGGTATCTCAAGTATCTGTTGCCAGTTTTATTGTTGATCATAGGTGTTGCATTATTTAATCCAGGATGGTTCACAGATGGTACGAAGCGAGTTGTATACTTTGATCAGGAGTTTATAGAGCCAGCACCTTTTGAGTTTCAATTGGCAAGTGAACAAGACGCAATAGAAGGAGATAATTATAACTTAAAAATTAAATTGGTTGGAGAAGAAATTCCGGAGGAAGTTAAAGTTTATACGAACAAAGGAAACTATAATCTTAAAAAGACATCAGCTATTACTTTTGAACATGAATTCTTGAGTTTGAGTGAAGGGCTTTCTTTCTATTGTGTTGCGAACGGATTTGAGTCGCAGAATTTTGATATCAGTATTTTACGAAAACCAATTGTAGAAAATATAGAACTTGCGGTGTCATATCCAAAACATACAGGTTTAAAACCAGAGGTTTTTAATAATACAGGTGCAGTTTCAGTACCAGAGGGTAGTTTGATTGAATGGCGAATTGACATCAAGAATTTAAAGCAGATGAATGTTCTTTTTAAAGACACAATATTTGGATTAAACACCAGTATATCAGATAAATACAGTTTCAGCCGAAGGTTTCTGAATACTGAAAACTACGCACTAACTTTAAGTTCTGAGGATATAGTAAATGCAGATACCTTGAATTACGCGATCGGTGTGATTAAGGATGCTTATCCGAATATAGTGATAAAGGAAGAGATCGATTCATCCAACATTTTAAAACGTTTTATTCAAGGACAAATCAGTGATGATTATGGCTTTAAATCTTTAAGCATGGTTATTCAAGTTGAAGGAGATTCGGCCTTTTCTACTACGGAGTCAATCGGCGTTAATTCCAAAGCGCAAAAACAATTATTCAGTTATTATTTGGATTTAACCAAATACAAACTTAGCCCAGGTGATAGAGTATCTTATACATTAATCGTTCGTGATAATGATGAAATCAATGGGTATAAATCGGCTTCTTCAGGCCGAAGAGCATATCAAGTACCGGAATTAGATGAATTAGAAAACCAACTAGGAGAGAAGGATGAAAAGTTGAAGGAGGACATGGATGAGGCGTCTAAAGATGCAAAAGAGTTAAGAGAAGAGATTAAGAAACTGAAGAGTGAAATGCTGAATAAGTCCGACTTGGATTGGAGAGATAAACAGCGGATGGAAAACTTGATGAATATGCAAAAGGATCTCGAGAAACAGATGGAGGACATGAAGAAGAATTTTGACCAGAATAATGAGGAAAAGGAAAACTTCATGGAGAATTCAGAAGAACTTCAAAAGAAACAAGAGGAGCTAGAGAAGTTGTTGGAAGAATTAATGGATGATGAATTAAAAGAGCTGTTTGAAGAATTAGAGAAGTTGATGGAGGAAATGGATCGTGATAAAATGATTCAGAATATGGAAGAGATGGAGAAGAATGCAGAGGATATGGAAGAGAAACTCGATAGGACGTTAGAGTTATTTAAGAATATGGAACTGGATCAGAAGCTAGAAAATCTAGAAGAGCAACTGAGGAAGTTAGCGGAGGAACAAGAGGCGTTAAAAGAGGCGAATGAAGAAAAGAAAATGGCCGAAGAGAAGTTGTCTGAAGAACAAGAAAGGTTGAATGATAAATTCGACGAGGTTCAAAAAGATATAGATGAAATTCAAGAAAAGAATGAAGATCTAGAGTCGCCTAGAGATTTGGATTTTAAAGAAGAACAAGAGGAGCAGACGGATCAAGAAATGCAAGATGCGCAGGAGAACTTGGAGAATGGTAAATCCAAAAAATCTCAACAAAATCAAAAGAAGGCGAGTGATATGTTACAACAGATGGCTGACGATGCGGCGGCAATGAAATCAGCTAGTCAGCAACAACAAGCACAAGAGGATATGGATGCCTTGCGTTTTTTGCTAGAAAATTTAATTCATTTATCGCACGATCAAGAGGGTTTAATGGATGAATTTTACAAAACATCCACTAAGGATCCGTGCTATTTGGATTTAAATAGAGAGCAATTGGCAATAAAAAAAGCGACTGAAATTGTAGATGATTCGCTAGTGGCTTTAGCAAAACGCGTTTCTGAACTGTCGTCTATGATAACAGAAGAATTAAATGATTTGTCTTATAATTTAGATAAATCGATGTTCTATTCTGAGGAGCGAAAAACGCGTACGTTGAATCAGCATCAGCAATATTCAATGACGAGTTACAATAATCTTGCTTTGATGTTATCCGAGGTATTAGATCAAATGCAACAACAGGCTAAAATGAAGATGCCAGGAAATGGATCTTGTAATAATCCGGGAGGGCAAGGTTCGGGTCAGTCACAACAGCAAATGACCATGGAGCAAATGAAAGAAGCTTTAAAAAATCAAATAGGTAAAATGAAGGGTGGTCAAAAACCGGGAGGTGAGGAAGGTAAAGGACAAGATGGAAACGGTATGGGAGAAATGCCGGGAGGAGAACAAGGAAGTATACCACAATTATCACCAAAGGAAAAGGCTAAAATGGCGGCAGAGCAAGGGCGCTTGAGAGAGAGTCTAAAGCAATTAAAGCAAGAACTTAATAAAGATGGTAGTGGAGCAGGAAATGGGTTAGATGAGGTGATTAAGGAGTTGGATAAGTTGCAGAATGATTTATTAAATAATCAGGTAGGTTCTGATTATGTGAAGAGGCAAGAAGATATTTATACACGATTGCTTGAAAGTGAAAAAGCAATTAGAGAACGAGGATTTAGTGAGGAGCGAGAAGCAAAAGAAGGAAAAAATCAAGAGGATGGTAACCTTAACGAATTTACAGAGTATAACAAAAAGAAGGAGGCGGAAGTAGAGTTTTTACGATCGCTACCGGTTGGCTTAAGGCAGTATTATAAGTCTTTAGTGAACGATTATTTTAACGCTGTAAATAACGAATGAATGCATAAGCTGGAAATTGGATCTGACTTGAAGTATATGCTAGAGGTGGAAGGGTTGATTGATGAGGTATGCTCAAGCTACGAGTTAAACGAAGATCATTATGGAAATATCCTTATTGCTGTTACAGAAGCTGTCAATAATGCTATTGTTCATGGTAATTTAAATGACGAGGATAAGAAAGTAACGATAGAAGCGAATAAACAGGATAAAGAAGTGGTTTTTATAATCTCCGATGAAGGCAAAGGTTTTGACTATACAAACTTGCCAGACCCAACTGCTCCAGAGAACATTGAGAAACCTGATGGGCGAGGAATATTTTTGATGAAGAATCTTTCCGATGAAGTGTCTTTCGATTTGAATGGGTCGAAAGTTAGTATTACCTTTGTTGCTGGAAATGGATGAGAAGATCACATACGATTTTATAGATGTAGAAATTCCGGACTTCCATCCGGAATTTTTTGGTTTATGGCTGAAGGATGTTATAGATCTTGAAGAAAAGTTGTTGGGGTCACTGTCCTATATTTTTTGTTCAGATGACTATTTATTAGACATGAATAAGAAATTTCTAAAACATGATTATTATACGGATATCATTACTTTTAATTACAACGAAGGAGATAGTTTAAGTGGAGATATGTTTATTAGTCTTGATCGAATTAAAGACAATGCAATGGTTCTAGGTGTGAGTTCGTTTGATGAGTTATGCAGGGTTATGGTGCATGGTGTTTTACATTTAATTGGTTATAATGATAAGACAGATAAAGAGCAGTATTTAATGTCATTAAAAGAGAATGAAATGTTGAAGTTGCGTCATGGTTTCACGTGAAACCATGACGTGTTAGTTTAAAACAAATGTTTCACGTGAAACAAATATTATGTTATCGAAATACGACATTATAGTAGTTGGGGGAGGGCACGCTGGGTGCGAGGCGGCGTATTCTGCGGCCAAAATGGGGTCCAATGTTTTATTGGTCACTATGAATTTGGCAACTATCGCTCAAATGTCATGCAATCCAGCGATGGGGGGTGTGGCAAAAGGTCAAATCATCCGAGAGATAGATGCTTTAGGTGGTGGTTCTGGTGTAGTAACAGACAAGTCTGCAATACAATTTAAAATGTTAAACCTTTCTAAGGGTCCAGCAATGTGGTCACCGCGTACACAGAATGATCGAATGCGGTTTGCCGAAACATGGAGGATGCTTTTGGAACAGACTCCTAATGTGAGTTTCTGGCAAGACATGGTCAATGGTTTGTTGGTAGAGGATGGAAAGTTAAAAGGCGTCAAGACTGTAATGGGTGTTGAGATAGAATCGGATGCTGTTATTTTAACTAATGGCACATTTTTGAACGGGCTCATTCATCTTGGAGAAAAGCAATTTAAAGGAGGGCGATCAGGTGAAGGAGCCAGTTATGGTATTACGGAACAATTGGTTGATTTAGGTTTTGAAACTGGAAGAATGAAGACAGGAACACCTCCTCGGGTTGATGGCCGGTCATTGGATTATTCCAAAATGGAAGAACAACCAGGCGACGAAAAGCCCGTAAAGTTTTCATATAGCGATGAAACGAATTCGCTTGAAAAGCAGAGAAGCTGCTATATTACTTATACCAACCCTCAAACCCATGAGATTTTGCGATCTGGTTTTGATCGCAGTCCGATGTTTAATGGAGCAATTAAAAGTGTTGGTCCGCGATACTGTCCTTCTATTGAGGATAAGATTAATCGTTTTGCGCAGCGTGATCGACATCAAATATTTGTAGAGCCAGAAGGTTGGAATACCATTGAAATTTATGTGAATGGTTTCAGCACCTCCTTACCAGAGGAGGTTCAGTTAGAAGCAATGAAAACGATACCGGGTTTTGAGAATGTGAAAATGTTTCGCCCTGGATATGCAATTGAATATGACTACTTCCAACCAACGCAATTAAAACACACATTAGAAACAAAAGTGGTTGATAATTTATTTTTTGCAGGTCAGATTAATGGTACAACTGGATATGAAGAAGCGGCTTCGCAAGGATTAATGGCGGGAATAAATGCACACTTGAAATTGAAAGATCTGCCACCATTTATTTTGGGTCGATCAGAGGCCTATATTGGCGTGCTCATAGATGATTTGATCACGAAAGGAACTGAAGAACCTTACCGTATGTTTACCTCACGAGCGGAGTACCGCATATTATTAAGACAAGATAACGCCGACCTGCGTTTAACACGTCAAGGTTATGAAATTGGTTTAGCTGGCGAAGAGCGTTTGAAAAAAGTAGAGGATAAGATTGAAAAGACGGAAAAGGTCAAAAAGTTTTTAGCTAAAACAAGCGTTGATCCAAAAGAAATGAATGAATATTTGGAATCGCTTAACTCGTCAAAAATCAAACAGAAGGTCAAAGCAGACTCCTTATTGAGACGCCCTCATATTACATTGAATGGTATGCGAGAAAGATCTGAATATTTAGATCGCAAACTGTCCGCCATTTGCGATGTAAATCATGATGCTTTGATACAAGCTGAAATTCAAACTAAGTATGCTGGTTATATTTCACGTGAAGAAGAAATGGCAAATAAGATGGATCGATTGGAAAATGTAAAAATTCCACCACATACTGATTATGCTTTATTATCTTCGTTGTCAGCTGAAGCAGTAGAAAAATTAACTGAAATTAAACCAGTAACCATTGGTCAGGCTAGTAGAATTAGTGGGGTCTCTCCGTCAGATATTTCGGTATTGTTAGTTTATTTAGGAAGGTAATATGTACACACACGAAACATGTCCTATTTGTGAGGGCAATAAGTTTGAGTCTTTTTTAAAGGCTGTTGACTACACAGTCTCTCAAGATACATTTCAAATTGTAAAATGCATTTCTTGCGGTTTTCATTTTACTAATCCTATTCCAGATGAAGATAAAATTGGTGATTATTATAAGTCAGAATCATACATATCGCATTCATCTACCAACCGCGGATTGATTAATAAAATTTATCAACGTGTTAGAAAGCATACCTTAAAACAAAAACTTAAGCTCGTTAAAAAATGGGCAAAAGGTGATAATGTCATGGACATAGGTGCAGGTACAGGTCACTTCCTAAGCACATGTCAAAAGGCAGGTTTTAATGTCTTAGGACTAGAACCAGATCAAGATGCAAGAAGGTTTGCTGAGACGCATTTAAATGTGAAATTACAACCAACAGAAGAGCTATATGATCTTGGTCATAATAGCAAAGACATCATCACTATGTGGCATGTTTTAGAACATGTCTATCATTTAAAAAAAGATGTTAAGCAAATTTCAAAAGTGCTCAAGGACGACGGCACCCTAATTGTCGCTGTACCCAACATGGGTTCGTTTGATGCACAACATTATGGAGCACATTGGGCAGCTTATGATCTACCGATTCATCTCTACCATTTTCAGCCTAAGGATATTGCTAACTTGTTTGATCGCGTGAATATGGGAGTTGTAGAAATATTACCAATGAAATTTGATTCGTATTATGTTTCCTTGTTAAGTGAAAAATATAAGGATGGAAATATGGCGCGCGCCTTTTGGAACGGCTGGCGTTCAAATGTCAAAGCGAAAAACGATTCTTATTCGTCTCAGATCTATATTTTAAAGAAAAAAGGCAAATAGAAGCGATTTAAGCGCGTTTTGCTATTACCGAAAGGGAATCATATAGCCTAGCTGGAGATCGTTAATTATTGAAGGTTTATTTTTTTAAGTCTTGCCCACTATTAACTAGTTGGTATCCAGCTTATTAACTAGATTTAATGGTTTTTTCTGATGTGAAACGATCTAGAATATCATTATATAAAGTAGAACGTATTTAATTACGTTCTATCTATCATTCATCCGAATCTTCTTTTCTAAAGATGGTACGATATAATTCGCCTACTAAAATTTGAACACCAAAGCCATAATAAGGCGCATTAAATGCTGTTTTTAATTCTGGACTTGTATTAAATAGAAATCGATATCCGGTTGAAACGCGACCAGCTAGCCAAGGCCAAAAATAGTATTTCGCTTGTATGCCTCCAGACAATGCTGAAAAAGCTTGATCAATATTTTGACGAAATACACCAGCCGTATCTTCATATCGGCCGGTTAAACTTCCTCCACTTATCAAGAAGGGCAAAGAAAATTCCCATTTTGGATTGCGAAAGAAAACCCGTTCGTAAAAAACGGACGCATAGCTTAATCCGAAAATGACGCGAGAGGTGTCGGTTGCATCTGGCGCATCTACTGGAAGGTCGGTAAAAACCAAATCACGCGATAAACCATAAATACCAAGGCCAAAGCGATGCACACCTCTGTACTTCAAGCCAATGCGAAGTCCATTAATTTTTACAGGCCGTGATTGAAGAAATGATCTACTGGCATCAAAGCCTAATAAAAACTTCCACTCTTTTTGGCCATATGATTTCGGAAACCAATCGATTTTCTGTATACTCGTGTCCTGTTCCTCTTGATTTCCTGCGTATAATGAGATAGAAACAAGGCAAATGAATATGAGAATAAATCTAGATAGCATATGACAAAAATAGAGCATTTTTGTAGAAACCATAACCTCAATGTGTTGATCACCATCATTTAGTAATTGTAAAGAGCGAGAAAATAATCATTATTTTCTCGCTCTTGATGTATTTTTAGATTGTTTTGACTAGTCTGCAATGAAATAGTTGACCAACCTTCGTTCATGATATCTACATTCAATCATAACATATGAATATAAAGACTGTTGTGTTTTTATTAAACCAATTCCTGGTGCATAAAACGATTCATAAACGACAGTATCATCGCACGGACTCATGGGAGTTCCATCTGTTTTGTATGAGTGTAGCTCCACAATGTAACCTTCGAAATTTCCTGCGGGAACGGTTTCGTTTGATAAACTTCCTTTGGAAATAGTGTATTGTGAGACTGTAGGTCCAGTACGTGAATTAATGGTGTCATTAATTGTTCCTGTTCCGACATGTCTATAACCTTTATGGTCGACAACATAGACACCAGAATCGCGATGAAACCAGTGATCATCTTCACTTGTTCCTAACAAAAAATTGGGTTCCCAATTCAGAAGGTCGATTAGCAGGCCTAGGTTTCTTCAAAACTGACATTAAAGTCTTCGGTCAGCACGAATTTACCCGCGCGTTTTTCTTCAGAACCGGGTAAAAGTATGCCAGTCATTTTAGTGGTTTTGCCTTTTTTGAGTAAATCAGTGGCTTGTTTTTCAGTCAATTTTTTGCCGAGAATAGCAAATGGTAAAACAAAATCGCAACCATCTTTATAGGTTGAGCAACCATAAGCTTTTTTACCCTTTAATATCTGTCCTTCTTTACATTTCGGACAGGGGGGTAAATCGATCGGTGTTGACTTTTTCTTTTCCCCAGGTAGGACAATCTTTTTGCCTTTATCTGACAAAACATCATTGGTTAAACCAACAACCATTTCTTTTAATTCTTCTCGAAACTGTTGGACATCATATTCCCCTTTTTCAATTAGGCGTAATTTATGCTCCCATTGTCCTGTAAGTTCTGCTGATTTGAGCAAGTCCGAATGAATCGTGTCAATTAAACCGACACCAGTGGGCGTCGCATGAAGATTTTTCTTCTTCTTTTCAATATACTTCCGACGGAACAAGGTCTCTATGATATTTGCTCGCGTAGATGGTCGTCCAATACCATTCTCCTTCATCGCTTCGCGCAGCTCCTCTTCATCTACATTTTTTCCTGCAGTCTCCATAGCTCTTAACAGCGTTGCTTCAGTAAAGTATTTGGGAGGGCGTGTTTTCTTTTCCTGTACTTCTGGTTGATGAGGCCCGTGTTCACCTTGCTCGAAGGTTGGCATGATGTTTTCGTCCGCCTCGCCCTTATTAGACTCGGATTTTTGATTGGCGGATGAATCACTTTTTTCATTGTCAAAAACAACTCTCCAACCAGGTTCAATAATTTGTTTTCCGGTTGCTTTAAATTCTACTTTATCAACGTGGCCCAATACGGTCGTGTTAGATACTTTACAGTCTGGATAAAAGGCGGCAATAAAGCGTTTAGCAATGGTTGCATATATTTTTTGTTCATCTTGTGATAAACCAGAAGCCGGAACGCCTGTAGGAATGATCGCATGGTGATCCGTCACCTTTTTGTTATTAAAGACTTTTTTTGACTTACGAATGGGTTTAGCTAAGAGTGGCTCTGTCAATCGCGAATAGAATTTTAAACCTTTTAATATACCCGGAACTTTCGGATAAATATCTTCTGATAAGAAAGTCGTATCGACACGCGGGTAGGTGACCATTTTCTTTTCATACAAGCTTTGAACAAGCTTTAAGGTATGGTCTGCTGATAGGGCAAACTTATTGTTAGCTTCAACTTGTAAAGAAGTTAAATCGAAAAGTCTTGGTGGCGCCTCTTTACCTTCTTTTTGGGTATAATCATCAATATAAAACGGCTTTTCCTTAATGTATTCGATTGCTTTTGCGGCTTTTTCTTCTGATTTTATTTTCCCAATTGTTGCTGAAAATAATACATCACGATAAAGGGTCTTAAGCTCCCAATATTTTTCTGATTTAAAACTTTCGATTTCCTTTTGTCGCTCGACGATCATAGCAAGCGTGGGTGTTTGTACCCTTCCAATTGATAATACCTGCTTATTTCTTCCGTATTTTAATGTATATAAACGCGTCGCATTCATACCTAAAAGCCAATCACCAATCGCACGTGAGCTTCCTGCAGCGTAAAGATTGATAAAGTCTTTACCATCCCTCAATTTTTCAAAACCTTCTTTGATGGCCTCCTCGGTTAATGAAGAAATCCATAAACGTTTGATAGGCTTTTTGTTATTTGCTTTCAATAAAACCCATTGTTGAATCAACTCTCCCTCCTGACCGGCATCACCACAATTGATGACTTCATCACAGCGCTGGACTAAACTCTCAATAACACGAAATTGTTTTTGCGCACCCTGATCCTCCATCAGCTTAATACTGAAACGAGAAGGAATCATCGGTAGGGTCGCTAAATTCCACCATTTCCACATACCAGTATAGTCATGTGGTTCTTTGAGTGTACACAAATGACCATATGTCCACGAGACCCAATACCCATTACCTTCGAAATAACCATCTTTACGCATATTTGCACCCAAAATGCTCGCGATTTCGCGCGCAACACTGGGTTTCTCAGCTATACACAACTTCATGGGTTGAATTAGGTTATTATTGGTTTAAAGGGGTAAAACGATAAACGTTAAAAGCGTATTTGTTTTTTTCGTCGATGGGGTGTTTCATGATTAAATCTTTTTTCCAGTGGTTTTCATCAAATTCAGGAAAGAAGGTATCACCATCAAACGACTCCTCAATATAGGTAATTAGCATTTCATCTAAGAGGTTGTTTTCGATAGCATGGGCATATATTTGCCCCCCACCTATAACATATAGGTCCAGGTCTGAAAACTCCTCTTTGCTTTTATAAAAGCTGATTGCGGACTCAACAGAATGAAACACACTACAATCAGGATGCTCAAAACTTTCATTTCGGGTGATGACCACATTAATGCGGTCAGATAATGGACGATATTTAAGCGGAATAGAGTCCCAGTTTTTTCGACCCATCAGAACAATATGCCCTTTAGTTGACTGAGTAAAAAAATGCATATCAGCAGGTAGATGCCATATCAAATCATTGTCTTTGCCAATGACATTGTTTTTTCCTTTTGCAACGATTAATTTAATCTTCATGCGATCTGTTTATACGGAAACTGCTCCTTTTATATGTGGATGATATTCATAATTCACTAATTCAAAATCTTCGAATGTAAAATCAAAGATAGACTTGATTTCAGGATTCAATTTCATGGTTGGCAGCGGCTTAGGTTCTCTTGTTAATTGCAAATCAACTTGCTCCTGATGATTATTATAGAGGTGAACGTCACCAAAGGTGTGAATAAAATCTCCAGGTTCTAGATCGCAAACCTGAGCAACCATTAATGTTAAAAGTGCATAGGATGCAATATTAAATGGAACGCCTAAAAAGACATCCGCACTTCGCTGGTAGAGTTGACAGGATAGTTTACCATCCGTCACATAAAATTGAAAAAAGGCATGACAAGGAGGTAGTGCGGCTTTTCCATTCGCTACATTCTCTTCAAATGAAATAGAAGTGTCTGGCATAACGCTTGGGTTCCAAGCTGAAACCATGAGCCTTCTACTGTTTGGATTAGTCTTAATCTGTTCTATGACTTGACTAAGTTGATCAATACCTTCATTGTTCCAGTTACGCCATTGTGCGCCGTAAACAGGACCTAGATCACCATCTTCATTGGCCCAGTCATTCCAAATGCGTACGCCATTTTTAGTTAAGTAAGCAATATTCGTGTCCCCGTTGATAAACCAAAGTAATTCATGAATAATTGATTTCAAGTGGAGCTTTTTAGTGGTGACCATTGGAAATCCTTCAGACAAATCAAATCTCATCTGATGGCCAAAAATACTTTTTGTTCCAGTGCCCGTACGGTCACCTTTTTCGAGTCCTTTTTCCTTTATAAGCCTTAGTAAATCCAGGTAGTTTCGCATGATATAAATATTAGCTAGCTAAAGGTAAGGCTTTGCTAAATCTTTACGGCACGATTTTCGATTGAAAAAGTACACAATGCAATATATTTTTCAACAATAGAACGATTAACCCCTCTAAATGATGGGTTTAGATTGATGTAAAAAAAATTGCGTAAATTTATGATTACGGATTTTACTGTGCTATGAAAAGAATGCTATACTTATTTCTGCTACTTGTTGCCATGCCAAGTTTTGCAGACGAACTCCCAAAGACTTGTTTAGGAAAATATGGAGGAAAAATGCCGGGGTATTCAGTTGAAAAGAATGGTGTTATGCTCGATATTGATGCCCATGATGTGTATATCACAGTGGCAGAAGATAAAATAATTTACATTGGAGGTGATCTCGAATTAAGCGGAGAATATGCGGTCTTTAAGCAAAGTAAAAATGAATACCTTATCAAGAGTCAACTGGATAATGGAAAGTCGCTTCATTATGAGTTGGAATTTATCTGGAATAAAAAGGAAAACACTTTATACATCGCCCCCAAAAACGGACAATCTGAGGTATACTTAGAACGTTTGGATCGTTAATAATCCTTACCGATAAACACAAGGTATAAGTTACATTAACGCGAATAAGTTTGGTTCTGGTTAAAAGATCAATGGTTGAATCGGTTATTCACCTGAACTCAGAAGACTATTAGGTTTACGCTTTTCACTCACACACGCTCCATTCACTTTCTTCATCTAGTCCTTATACTTGTTCCGTTTAAGACGTTCTTCAATTTCGCGAATATGTTTTACCTTTTTTTCTTGTCTAAGACGGATGGCAGACTTTGTAAAATAGGTGTGCTGATTTAAGAATGCGATCTGAATTTCATCCCATTGTCGATCACTGTTTAATTTGCCATGCTCTCGCAATTCTCGCCTTAAGCAGTCGGCAATAACGTGAAAATCATCACGACCAAGATAATCTAAATCGGCATCACACATGATTTGTTCTAGGTGATTTTTTGGGCTTTGCGGAATTTCGGTTGATTTGATTAATCCGTCAATAATATCTAATTGCTCCTCCGTATAACCATATTTAGGAAGAATATCCCTAGCCATTTTGATGCCTATTTCTTCGTTGCGATCATAGCGCTCAATAAAGCCCGCATCATGATACGTTGCCGCAGATTTTAATAGGAAGAGATCTTCGTCCGTAATACCTTCCATAATCGCAATACGTTCAACTGCCTGCGTTACATCAATAGTGTGATTAATACTGTGATAAAGTAGTTTTGTAGACAACTCATCTTCTAGGATTTTCATGATATGACGTTCTGCCTTCATATAGTTGATAGAACTGTATAAATGCAAATCAACAATTTTCCAGAAGTCTTCGTTTGGTACAATACCTTCTCCGTTTTCAGATAGTTCTGGTTTGATTCCCTTGACATAATACATGTCGAGCATTCCTTTGTGTTTGGTCTGAATTTTTCCGCGATAAACACAATCGAAATAAGGCGCAATAAACTCGTAGGTGTTACCAGAGACATTGACCGTACCAGGTTGCCCATGCATTTCCATTCGCTGAGCTTGATTCACGGTAGAGCCCCAAATGTCGTAGGCAAATCGTTTTAATCCAATGACACCCGCAATTACCTCTCCGGTATTGATACCGATACGAATTTTCCATGGTGTTTCTCCGCGCTGCTTGATCTCTTCTGAAACCTTGACCATGTGGTTTTTAATCTTTAACGCAGCAAGCGTTACTTCTATGGCATTACTTTTATTTCTTATAGGGACACCGCCGGCGCACATATATGAATCACCAATGGTTTTAATTTTTTCTAGATCAAATTGTTCAATAATTTCATCAAAAGAAGAGAAATAGCTGTCTAGTTTTTGAACCAAATCCTGCGGCTTCATGTCTTCTGCAATCTTTGAGAAACCTACAAAATCGGTAAACATAACCGAAACATTTTTATAGTACCTTGCTTTTGAACGTCCTTTATTTTTCAGCTCCTCAGCTGTTCCGACAGGCAGGATGTTTAATAGGAGCTGCTCTACCTTTTCTTTTTCCTTTTCAAGCAACTCGTTTTGGTGCTCAATTTTAGCTTTTTGTATTTCTACTTTCTGTTTTTGATCTTGGATTTTTTTACTTTGCTCAGTTACCTGCCTCGTTCGTTTGACAACCTCTATTTCAAGTCGCACTTTCTGCCTTCTAATGGTGTCAATTCTCCGGCGATAAGTATAGAGTCCAATAACCAGTATGAGCAGTATAGCACTTATACGAAACCAGGTCGTTTGCCAAAATGGAGGGGTAATGATGATTTGAATTGTCGCTGGTTCGTCTGACCAAACTCCATCTGCCGATTGCGCATAAACCTCAAAAGTATACTCTCCGGGTTCAATGTGCATATAATGAGCCCGATTTTCATTTTCCAAATAGTTAAACTCGTCTTCTTTTCCGCGCAGAATGCATTTAAAGCGATTTTGCAAAGGGTTTGAAAAGTTTGTGGCTATGAACTCGAAAGTGAGATCGTTCTGCTCATAATCAAGCTCTATTAGCTCGGGGACAATTATGTTTTCAGCTATGGTCGTTTTGTTTCTACTTCCCTTAATGGCCAGTTTAACTGAAGTAATGACGGTCCTCGGCGGGTTTGGATTAATGCTAATTGATTGTGGATCAAAAACATTATAGCCGTTAATGCCACCGAAATGGAGCATTCCTTTTTTCGATTTGAAGAATGCATTGGAATTGTATTCGTTACTTTGTAAACCGTCTTTAACGCTATAGTTAGTAAACACCTCTGTTTTTGGGTTAAATTTTGTCAAACCATTATTGGTGCTTGCCCAAATATTGCCCTCTTCATCCTCGAGTAGACCATAAACAACATTATTCGGTAAACCTTCATTTTCAGTATAATTGACTGTTTTTCTTGAAACAAGATCGAGTTTCTTAATGCCTTCCCCGTACGTTCCCAGCCACATATAGCCAGGTTCTGTTTGTAAAAGACTTGTGATTTGTCCGTTCGTATCATCATGTCCTTGAATGTTACAATGTTCAAATTCAAAACCAAGCTCTGAAGCCGGATGTACTGCGTATAAACCTTTATTACTTGTTACAACCCAGGTTTGTTCATTCAGGTCTTTATAGATTGTTTTAACCGACCCTTCTCCTAGTCCAGATCCACTAGCGTAAAAACTAAAACTATAATCGGTTTTATCCATGATTGTCAGACCTTCACGGGATCCAATCCACACGCGATTACTATCGGCGTCTGTGATAGAATAAACCCGTTCATTATGAATGATGTCTTCAGGGAGAAAGTCCACTCGCTCAAGGTTGTATTTAACATTCCTCAGGTCGTATATGGTCAAAATGAATAATCCGTCGTCATAACCTAGCCATATCTTATTACTATTTTCAACATAAATGCTTAAGATGTGATGGGTTGTGTTAATATTACGTACTATATGATAATAATAATTGCGATTATAATCGTAAATGGTCAAATCCTTCTGGGTACCGATATAAGTGTTCCCTTCTTCATCTTCAGCAAAAGACCAAACACTATAATCGATAAGTCCTCGGGAGGGGTCATTATTTAGTGAGATCGTCGTAAAGCCTTGTTTGTATTTGTCAAATCGAGAAACACCTTGTTCCGTTCCAATCCAAAAAACACCTTGATCATCTTGATAAATGCAAGAAACATCATTATCGGCTAAAGAAGAATTATCCAAAGGGTTATGTTCATACTGAGATATATTTTGGCGGTTGTTTTTCTCTTTTTCAATATAAAAAAGACCGTTTTGTGCGGTTCCTACCCACAAGTTGCCGCTTTTTTCAGCGTAAACACAATTAATAGCGCCATATCGTACGGCGGCATGGTCTGTAACAATTTGTAGTTTTTTATTTTCATCTGCATAAAACAACCCTTTTTCGGTGCAAATTATGAGTTCACTCTTGTCATTTTGATAAAAGTCGAAGACAGG
>JAURQI010000067.1 GCA_030836155.1 Crocinitomix sp. | reverse complement strand
ATTTGGTCGGCGGCCTTCGTTTTTAGGGGCATAATTTTTAGCCAGATAGTCAAGGATGACATCCTCTTTTTGGCCTAAATCCCAGAGTTTTTGAGTTTCCTGCATCCATACAATGATGTCTTTCCAACCATCCCGATCGGCACGGTTTTGAGTCACCAAACTGAGCGAGTGACAAGCACCACAGGTCATCATGACATCTTCCACACCCGTGTCTACAATTAGACCAGTGGGTTGGTGGATCCCATTGACCACATCAGCCGAATCCAACGTCATGGAAGGTATATATTCTTCTTCTATCGCTGCATTATCAATTTGAACGATTTCTGGCTCGGGCGAAAATAGGTTGGGAAAAAGTTCATCCTGAACAACCCAAAACACACCAAATAAGAGCATATAAATACTCGTATTAATGGCGATCTTGGCGCTTTTTAAAGCGGCTTCTTTTTTTTCTTCGAAGTTCATTATCGTTGGATGATTCCTATTCTGTGTGAAGCATTATTTAAATATCCTTTTGGGTTCCAGCCTGGCAGCACCATAGGTTGCGCTTTTCCTTTTTCGTCCGTTGCTCTGGCCCAAATTTCGTAATAACCGATTTCAGGTAATTGCAAATTGGTTTTCCAACGTTGCCAAGCTAATCGATTTTTGGGAGGCATTAATTCACATTTTGTCCACGTCACTCCAAAATCAATCGACACGTGCATCTCTTTCACTGCCAAATCTCCGGCCCAAGCATGACCTCTAACTTCAAAAGTCTGTCCTTTACTCACAACAGCACCTTTCTTAGGATAGGTTATAATCGACTTGACAGGCATAGATTCTATAATCTTCATGCCTTCGTCTGGTACTTTTGTTCCAGGAGGCACAGGATATTTTGGAATACGGTAAGAATGGCCTTCCATCTTTGGTCCGTCATGTATTTTATTACGTACCGCAATTTTCGTCAGCCATTTTCCAGAAACAGAAGCCGGCCATCCGCCAATTACTAGACGCAAAGGATAACCATTCATAACCGGAATCGGTTGGTCATTCATGGCCCATGCAATTAATGTTTCGTCTTCCATGGCTTTTCCAATTGGTACTCCACGTGAAATCACAACTTTACTTTGGTCGCCGGATAAATGTGTATCGGCTCCGTAGTAGCCAATATAGACTGCATCATCCTTTAACCCAACATCATTAAGGATGTCCTTCAGACGAACACCTGTCCATTTGGTGCAAGCTACGCCTCCTAATCCCCATTGATTCCCTTTCGCAGGTGGATTAAATTCAGACCTACCATTACCACCACATTCAAGGGTTAAATTATAAGAGTAGTGTTTAAACTTTTGCATTAATTCTTTCAGTGAATATTTCTTTGTTTGTTTAACTGATTCGCCTGATATTTCAAGTGTCCAATTATTAACATCAACCTCTACAGGCGGAATACCATTATTACGAACAAACATAAGGTTGGCAGGTGTCACTTCAGGATCAAGTAAATGAACGGGTGTCTCTGCATTCCAAGGTTTATCGTTTAAAATTTTAAGCTTTCCACTTTTACCAGGAATCAATTTTGTATCTCCGCCACTTTCCAATCCTACGGGTTCAAGATCAGCAGGTAAATTTTCACCAAAAACAATTTTCGATCCTATTGCAGCAGTAAAAAGAGCTAAAGCAGATTTTGAAATAAAACTTCTTCGGCTTGAATTTTTTTCATTTTCCATAAGGCACGCGTTAATTGCACGACAGCCAAATCTAAAAAGCATATGCAAAGCATGGTGTAACAAATATCACAAAACGTTTTCTAAGTATGAATTAGTTTTACGCGAATATTCTGGATAGTCACTACCTATCTGGTTTATAATTAAAAATTGCTACGCTTAAAGAGCCAATTTGAACGGTGTGCAATGGAAATAATACTTCCGTTTGTCAGGTAAATTGTGTTTAAAACCGTGGCAGTTGAATTTTTTTAAAAACACAATCAAATTAGTTAGAGAATGATCGCACGTTACACCATTGTCTTAAGCCTATTAATGGCCGTTAATCTTGGTTTTGGTCAAAATCAGGAGCCTTTTATTACAGCAGATGAGCTAAAGGCATCAGCAGAGGGAGTTTTTCTGTTTGATATGAGCAAAGATGAAGTCTATGCCGAAGAGCATATCGACGGAGCTATTCATGTTACGCGTGCCGATATAGCCGAGTCTGACGGTAATTTCCATGGCGAAATTGGAAGTCCTGATAAAATTAAAAGTCTATTAGAAGGGTATGGCATTTCTAATGCAGATCGTATTGTTGTTTATGACCATAAAGGAGGTTGTGATGCGGCTCGATTTTGGGTAGTGCTTAGATCATATGGATTTGAAAATGTACAGGTCTTTAATGAAGGTTTGGATGCATGGGATCAAGAATCGGCTACGTTTTTATCTCCCCGAGAAGAACCAAGTCAGTTAAATCTAGTAGATCATAGCTCAGAAATTCTGGCAAATAGAGATGAAGTTTACGCTGGACTAAATGATGATCATACTATTTTGGTTGATACCCGTATGTTGGATGAATACACCGGTGATATGGTAAAGTCACCAGCGCCAAAAGGCGGTCGCATTCCAGGGGCTATTCACCTTGATTGGGGAGCACTGGTTGATTTTGAGAATGGAAAAGCGTTAAAGTCCTCAAAAGATATGAAATACGATTTTGAGCAAAAAGGAATAACGCCAGATAAAAACATAATTGTCTATTGTCATACCGGAACGCGTTCTTCACACACGTATATGGTATTAAAGGAAGTGTTGGGATATCCGAACGTTAAAAATTACGACGGTTCATGGGTAGAGTGGAGTAGTATTGATTCTTTGCCAACTGAAATAGGTGTCATTAATCCATTAGATCAGGCTTCTTATGGTCAGATTTTTATAGACAGTTCAATGGGTTACCTGAATTATATTATCGATCAGGTGACTTTTCAATCCACACCGTGGTATGAAAATTATTTTTGGTTTTTAGTAGTACTCTCACTATTAGTTTGGGTATTGGAAATCTTATTTCCATGGCGTAAAAATCAGTCCATTTTCAGAAAAGATTTTTGGTTGGATTTTTTCTTTATGTTCTTCAATTTCTACATTTTTAATTTGGTCATATTCATTGCCTTTTCAAAGTTCGTTACAAAGTTGATTTATGATATTTCCGGTGCTGATATTACAGGTGTTTCTGTATTTGACATGAGCGGATTAGGTTGGGGTTGGCAAATGTTGATTTTCTTTTTAGCGACAGACTTTATTCAATGGTTTACCCATGTTTTATTGCATCGATTTGAGTTCTTGTGGCGATTTCATAAAGTGCATCACTCCGTTGAGGAGATGGGGTTTGCTGCGCATTTGAGATACCATTGGATGGAAACGGTATTCTATACCCCAATGAAATTTATTGCTGTTATGTTCATTGGTGGATTTGCACCAGAACAAGCCTTTATCATTTACTTTTTCACGATCGCAGTGGGACACCTAAATCACGCCAACCTCGGTTGGAGTTACGGACCCTTAAAGTATATTTTTAATAATCCAAAAATGCACATCTGGCATCATGCTAAGGACTTGCCGAATGAAAGAAGATTCGGCGTCAATTTTGGTATTACGTTGAGTGTGTGGGATTATATCTTCGGTAAAAATTATATCCCATCATCAGGGCGCGATATTCCACTTGGTTTTTCTGGAATGGAAAAATTTCCAAAACGATTTTTAGGTTTAATCAGTTCAGGTTTCACCAAAACTAGCAAGCAAGAATAAAAGGTTTGTTAGTAGCCTTATCTGGTATCTCCAAAATCCTTGATAAGCGCTTAATTAATTGAACAACTATTAAAAACACAACTAAATTAAAAAAGATGAAAAAAGATTTTGAATTAAAATTTACAGGCTGGCTGTTTATAGCAGCTGCACTATTATTATGGGGAGGTTGGACCTTCACATCTCACCATATTGGTGAGTACATTCAAGCATCAGATTTTGATGCCGTAGGAGAGAGCGTATGGTATTGGATATGGATGTATCGAATCCACATTTTTGGATGGGTGACCATGTCCTTGGCTTTATTTGCCTTTATGACCTTAGTCGGTAAGAAGCCATTCCGTGTTATGATGTTGCCTGGTGTTGGCATGACTATTATCGGAACAATGACTTTGGCGATAGCCGCTGCATTCTATTATAATTATGGTGCATGGGGTGTTGGTGAGACAATGGGTAAATCTCCTGAGGAAGTAGATGCTTTTATGAATAATATCTTGCCCGTTAATCAATATGTAACTTGCTTTACGCGTTTTGGTAGAATCTTTTCAGGAGTTGGTATAGTGCTTATTGGTGCGGCGATGTTCAAATGGAAAATGGTTCCACTTTGGTTGGGAGGATTAACACTTCTTTTAGGCTTAGCTGCCATGGGAATCATTCTAGCTATTCCGGATAATTTTGAAATCTATAAACCGCTATTCCACGTGAAAGTCCTTTGGCTGATTGCAATGGGTGTTGTGATTCTGACTAAAGGAGTTGATTTGTCTCATCAGGAAGAGTAAATCTTGTCCTTCTGAAAACGGTTGAAAAAAGAATGAAGTAGGGGTAGATTGTTTTGAATGCGACTTAATTATGTAAATCGTAATACAAACAATCATGAAAATAATAGCCTACCTATTCGGAATTTTGTCCATGTTAATTATTGCAAGTTGCGATAAGATAGATTTGGATTGTGAGACAATTGAGACAGCAGAATCATTGCCTATTCCTGACGGAACACGTATTGAAATAGAAGGTAGTGAGTACTTCAAATACACGCTGCCATCTACGATATGTAAGATCATTATAACTGATGGTAACGGAACTATTCATGTTGAAAAAGGACGCGAGACGCAAATATCCATACCTGGTTACTGGGTGAAAGAAAATGGATATAATCCATTTGAAATAACTGAAGAAACGATTACAATTCACAATACTTTTTCACACAGTTATTTGACCTTGCCTGAAGTTTGCGGTGTAGAGATTATCGATGGGAACAGCACAACTTATCTCGCCAAAGATTTTGCAACCGGAACGGTGAACTATGATATAGGCGGAAATTCGACTTTAACTTTTACTGAGGTTACCGGTGAAATAGAGCCAATTGATGCGCTGGATTTTCATGTGAATTTGAATGTTTATCGCAACGGGACCTATATAAGGTATGGCGTGAATGCCGGTCGTGTAAGCGCAGTGCTGCATTCAAATGGAAATGTATTTGCTCGTGTTGCTGATGCGTTAATAGTTGATATTCCGAGTAATGGAACGGCATACTATAAAGGTTATCCCAGTATCACATCAACCTTAAGTTTTCAGGGAGAGTTGGTTGATGAGAACTAGAATAATAACAAATTAAAAAAAGCAGCCAATTGATTATCGTGGCTGCTTTTTTTGGTTTGGCAGTCATTCTACCTGTTTTTTTTCATGCCATCATCCACCTTTTTCTTGCCTTAACACCTCTCTCTTCAAACCGCATTCAAATTTGAAGTAACTTTGAATCATAACAATTTATCGGAACCTAGTAAAGGAATATGGAATACACTTTATCTGAATCAAAGAAAGCTCAAAAAGCAACGGATCTTGTAAAATTTCTGCAAATGAAATTTGTGGATATACTTCAAAAAGTTTCAGGAGATTTTCCGCTTATTTCTCAACATTGGTTAAGAGATAAAGGAATTCATGGCGGTGGAGAGCGTTATGTTCCTACCAGTAGTTCTTTTTTTAATCGTGCTTCTGTCAATTTTTCGCATGTACATTACGACGACGATCAAGATAAAAAACTAGGCTCAGCAAGTGCCTTATCCTCTATTATTCATCCTCAAAATCCATATTACCCTTCCATTCATATCCACATGAGTTATACCGAAATGAAGACTGGTATGGGTTATTGGAGAATAATGGCAGACTTAAATCCTTCAATCGAAAACAAAAAGCACACGGAGGTTTTTAACAATGCACTTAAAAGACTTTCTGGAGCGTTCTATGATGAAGGGATAAAGAATGGGAATGAGTACTTCTTTATTCGAGCTTTAAATGCGCACCGTGGCGTGAGTCATTTTTATTTGGAAGAATTCAATTCCGGTGATTTTGAGAAAGATTTTGATTTGACAAAGCAGATAGCCACTGGCATTATTGAAACGTATGGTGAAATATTGAATGATGCGAAGACTCAATTCCCAGATTATAGCGAAATAGAAAAAGACATTCAACTGGATTATCATACACTTTATTTTTATCAAGTTCTAACATTAGACAAAGGAACTGTCGCTGGAATTTTAGTGCACAATCAAAATGATTTAGGAATCTTGGGATCATTACCTTCAAAAATAAACGGGGAATTATTAAATGATTGGATTGATAAAACGCCAGAACCATTCAATGAGTTGACCGCATCACTTTCAAATATTGTTGGTCAAGGAAAGTCAGTTCCAATTGAAGATGAGCAAAAACTTCAAATCGCTCAAGCAATGAGAGCATTTTATAAGAAGCACAGAGCATTGGGCACGTTCAGAAATCAAGGTCATTTGAAGTAGCGTTTTTTCGTATTGACTCGAGGCGGGATTGCTTCGCTTCCTTTGAACTCCAAAATAGAAAGCCCGATCAGTCATGACTGATCGGGCTTTCTATTATTCGTGACCTCGAGTGGCGAAAGTTCAAGCTTTTTAACGGAGGATATTCTATTCATCTTTAACTATTATCCATTTAAATGAGCGCATTGTATAATGCTCTAAAATCGATATCCGATATTAAATTGAAAAGCTAAATTAAAACCAAACTCATCAAACAAATCCTTCTTTGCAAAACCTTCAAAAGGAATTTCAGATCGTTTGCTGTAAGAATATGTTCCTATAGTAAAGTTTGTACCTAAATAAAGTTTTTTTGTGGCGCTCAGCTGAAAGCCATAGCCTCCATTAAGGAAAAGGTAATTGTACTTGGATGGGTTCTGTCGCATTAACTTCAGTTGATTTTCAAAATACGTAAATTTAGCCAAATCCCAGCACTATGTTCAAGCGTCATCGGTATCCCAGAGTTGTAATTCTTCATGCTGTTTATCTTAAACTGAGATTTACCTTAAGTTACAGAGATGTAGAAGAACTACTTTCGATGAGTGGAGTTCAAGTGGATCATTCTACTGTTCAAAGATGGGTATTCAAATTTTCTCCCGAGATTGAAAAGAACATGCACAAAAGAAAAAGGCAGGTTTGTTCAAGTTGGAGAATGGATGAAACCTATATCAAAGTATGAGGTAAGGACCGCTATCTTTATAGGGCTGTAGATAAATTTGGAAACACCGTTGATTTCCTATTGACCAAACGCAGAATGCGAGGGTCAGCACAATTATTTCTGCGCAAAGCCATTGGTAATAACGGAAAACAAAGGGTGGTAAATATCTATAAAAGTGGTGCAAACAAATCTGGCATTAGGACGATCAACCGGGATCTACTGACGGTGCGAAAAATCAGGATTCGACAATGCAAATACTTGAACAATATAGTGGAACAAGACCACCGTAACATCAAGAGGCGAATATCGATAGACACGGGCTTCAAGGAGTTTGAATCCGCCCAGCGGACTCTGGCTGGCGTCGAAGTTGTCAATATAATTAGGAAGGGCCAAATAGCTGATTCGAGAAAAACAACGTTCAAAACATTTTGTTCTTTAGCTGCCTAATTCATTCCTCAATCAGTAAATTTCAGATTGAGATTTGGTTAACGCGACAGAACCTTACATCACGATAAAAATAAATTTTATTGGCAAATGATCAGAAAATGAAGTTCTGAAGAGGTCATGTTCATAAGGTTCATAGATATACTGTTCTACGGGTAATGAGTTTCTCAAATATTCCATAAGATCAATTACTTGAAAAGATGTTGTTATCATATTTTCAACTGATTTACTAGAATAGAACACGTGATCATAGGGCTTGTCTTTAGCCTCACTTTCATAGAGTTTGGTGTTTGTATTTAGACATTCTTCATTCAGTGAATAAATGCCTATTGAATCATAATGAATAAATTCCTCAGCCTTGTAGATGTTACAATCACCTAAAAGGATAATTTGAGTGCTGTCTTCATTGTTTTTAGACCAACTAAATAAGTTGGCTAATTCGTTAGCTCTAATTTCTCTATCCTTACTACCATTGCCCGGTTGAAGATGCAGAGAGATCAATGAAAATAAATGTGTACTATCCTTAGTCGTCATAAAAGGCATGGCATAGGGCACTCTTTTGTATTTCATGCTTCCAACTACAACGGTGTCTAAAAAGCCATAAAACCTTGAACTATCAGGAATAATCTTTTCCGGTTTATAAAAAGTGATCCACCATTCTGAGCTAGTACTATTAACATGGTTTTTTGAAGGACCAGTGTCTTCTGGAGAAAGCCAATAATTAAATCCTCGATTTGTCATTTCCTCTACGAATGAAGCGCTTTCGTTGTCTTTTTTAAATGCAGAACCATCAGGAAAAAGACCTTCAACAGGAGGCGCGACCATTTCTTGAATGACAACAATGTCGAAAGTATCCAATACATTAACTAACAAAGAATCTTCTCTAGCTTTGAAATGACCAAGAAATTGAATATTAAAAGAGCAAATTGATATTGTGTCATTTTCAAGCGGGGGCAGACTGTCCAATTGTGCATGGCTTTTTATATTCCAAAAAAGCATACATTGAGTCATAATTAAAAACTTAAGAATTCTGTTATTCATTAAAGTGTTCATTAAAAGATTTTCTTGAATTTATTGAAATTAATCAAATATCACATTTTATGAATTTTAGTGACTACTATCAAAACTACAAGAGTGAGAGAAAACTTATTCTAAGTGAAAATCAATTTGCAGAGATGATGTTAATGCTTCCATCTGTATTAGTGTCATTCAGCGATGGAGAATTCGATGAACTAGAGAAGGCTTCTTTAGCTGGTGCTTGTGAAGCTGCTGCAGGCGGTGCAATGTTATTTCTTATGAAATGTATAATGAATTAACATCAATTGCTTCCGGAAGCGAGGCTAAACAAAATGAGATTTTATCCAACCTCAAAGGATTCATCGCGAATGATGCTGAATCAAAAGAGATTGTGTTAGAACTTATGGAAGATGCAGGAAAAGCTTCAGAGGGTCTTTCTGATGTTGAATCGAATAAAATAAGTGCGTTGAAAAGTGCTTTAAGCTTAAACTAAAAGACGAATTACTATGAATACTCAAATAAGAAATACATTCGGAACAAATGTTCCACCAATCATTGCATTTGGAAAGTTAAGTGAAACTCCCAAAGCTCAGGAATTAGATAAAGCTATCTATGATCCAGTAACTCAAAAAACTGAATATTTCTGTGGTTCTTCAAAAAAGAGTAGAACTATGTGTGAGAAGAAAGTTGGAGGAAATATGTTGACGGGCTATAAGTACAAAACAAAAAAGGATGACGCCCAAGATAGATAAGTATTATCTATGATTCTAATTATTACATGCGAAGAAGATATTCACCCTAATGGAGTGATAGAAGAGCTGGAAGCTTTATCCATTCCTTACTTTAGGCTTAACACTGAATATCTTCTTCGTGATTACAACATACACGTAAGCATCGACAATAACGAGTCTATTTTCGTTATAGAACATAAGACTGCAGGACACAAAATATCAAACAAGGATATAACAGCTGTTTGGGAAAGAAGACCTATGGAACCTATTTGTCTATTGGATGAAGGTATTAATCCTCAGATCGAAGAAATGATGCTAAAGGAAGCTGAGGACTTTCTTAAGTACTTTCGTTATTCTTTGAATGATTTATTTTGGTTTGGAAACCCTATAAATGAGCGAAAAGGCTCTTCTAAAATATGGCAGATGCAAATCGCCAATAAAGTTGGTTTTGACATTCCTACTACAGTTTACTCTAACGATTTGTCAAAGACTCTTAAGGAATTCGAAAATCAAAATATCGCTATTAAGCCTGTTACAGTAGATGGTATAATGGGTAACGATAAAGAGGTCGTATTCTACACTAAGAAAATTCCTTACGAAGAATTTAGGGATACAAACGAAATAGGTTTCCGAAATAATATCAATCATATTGAATCTTACACTGAAAAAAAATATGAACTGCGAATAACCTATGTAAAAGATGAGGCTTTCGCTTGCAAGATTGACAGTCAAGTAAAGGAAAAAGATAAGGGTAGGATAGACTGGAGAGAAGGATATGATCACGAGATAAGTTTTACAGCAATTGAACTACCTCATGAAGTCGATAAGAAGTGTAAAGCATTTCTTCAAGAGGTCGAATGTAATTTTGGCTGCTTCGATATTATAGTTACTCAGGGTGACGAATACGTTTTTCTTGAATGTAACCTAAATGGTCAATGGTTATGGATAGAAGATGCAACTGGTCTCCAGATTTCTAAGAAGATGGCCCATGTTTTCTCGAATGAATTTGAGAAGAAGAATTCAGGAGTAAAATGTTAAATAAGATTCTATCTCTTTTTAACTCTTCAAGTAGCGAAGATTTTCTGGAGGAAAGAGCTATATCTAAACTTCAAAACTTAAAATTAACACACAGAGAGTATGAGGTCTCGATAAGAAAACAACCCATTTCTCAAATTAAAGACTATTTCTCTGGTGAAGATAATAGGAAGCAATTTATTCCAGACGGAGAACCCTTTCAAGGGGAGTTTGACTTTTATTTTGATATAAGGAAAGAAAATGAATTCTATGGGTTTTATCGAATTAGTTTACTACCAGAAAATAAACTAGAAATACATTGTGGATGCACTCATTTCGATTCGTTTTTAGCCAGAAGGTATTTACAAGTTACAGAGGTCGTGCTCAAGGAAATTCAAGAAATATTTCCTAAATATGCTATCACCTCAGAATGCCTAACGACTCATGAAAAAGCAAATAATTACTTACGTTATTTCTGCTTTGAACAAGAAGATTCTAAAGATGAAGTAAACTCCTATATGTTGAATAAGTCTGGCTTTGGTCAGAAGTTTGGTTAGGATGTATTAATCAGAAAATGTTCTACCCGCTCTAGTTCTGGTTCTGTCGCATCTGCTAGACAAGAATTTAAAAGTACAATTATTTTTTAATTCTAAGCGGCCAATGACATGAACGATTTAAACATAGTTTTATCTTGACCAATCAACTGATTTTTCTTAATCATTCTGACAATTTCAATT
>JAURQI010000066.1 GCA_030836155.1 Crocinitomix sp. | reverse complement strand
TTTGTCGCTGATGAAACCCGTTCTATGCGAAACTTAACCATTGAACCAGCAAAAGACCAATTACTAATAGCGATGGATTTTAAATCAGGACAAGACGAGGTTTATGTCTATGATTCGCAAACAGATTCAAATTGGTTGTATTTAGAAAATCAACGGATCAGTTTTGGAAGCGGATATACTTTTGCCGTTTCTCCGCATGATTATAAAACGGTTTATTTTGGCTATGCAACGCAAGTTAATAAATGGTCTTTTCCTGATGGAGAAAAATTGAAAATTGATCGCAAGTACCATGTGGATATTGAGTATGTGGCCTTTGATCCTTTTGATTCATTAAAAGTTTACATAGCTACACATGGAGGTGTATTTGTGTCCGAAGATAGTGGAGGCGAATGGCGAAATACATCGATTGGGATGGGTGTAGCAGAAGTGATGGGCTTAGCAGTGTCAAAAGAAGACCCCCAACAAATAGCTATCGGATGTTATCATGACGGTTCCATGCTACAAGCGGATTATGATAAAAATGGAACTTATACTTGGCGAACAGTAAATGGTGGAGACGGTCTCTTACCGCTCATTCATCCATCAAATCAAGCCATTGTCTATACGTCTAATCAATATGTGGGAGGTGGACTCTATTATTCTCAGGATACATCGAAGACCGAGCGGTTTAATATGCATGCAAATAATGGTTTTAAAACGTCTGGATGGGAGATGGCAGCCGTTATGGATTACTACGATAATAACACTATATTTTTTAACTTTCTTGAGCGAAAAGGGATCAATAAGGATAATATAAATGTGGCTAGAACAAATGACCCCAGCAAATCGAATTCAGCTGAGGTAATTTCAGATTTTAATGCGTCTCATGGTTTGGAAAAGTATAAAGTTTATGGCCTGTTTAACACGAGGTCCAATAAAAATGTACTGATCGCATATGTCTTACATTTTGTTAAAGACGAAACAGGAAAACAAAGAACGGAACATTTGTTATTCAGAACAGACCAGGCTAATTCAACGCCGCTGAAGGTTATGAAATCTTGGTATCGTATTCAGCACCCAAATAACACATGGATAGGTGATGTTGAAGTGAGTGATAGAAATAAAAATCTTATTTATTTGAGCTATGTAAGAGGTAAAACCTCTCCAGAAACAATCTTTGGCGATCGTGGAATGGTTTACAGACTTCTCTATAAAAACAACGAAAGACACCGACTAAAAAGAGAGATGGATATTAGTAAGAATATTCCTTCATCCATGGCTGGCAGACATAATATGTATTATACAGAATGGGGTGGAGGTTCTTTGTTTATCGCTACGCGAACCGGAGTTTATTTAGCTTCGGGGAGAGCCTTAAAGGGGAGAGCTCGTTGGCAAATTATAGGCCAAGGATTGCCCCATTGTAAGGTATATGGTTTAAAATTTAATGAAAAACAAAAAGTACTGACTGTTGGCTTTTTCGGCAGAGGAGTCTGGCAGTATCAATTTTAGGGTATTTTCTCAAAATGTTACTTTTTAACCAGGTTGTATTTTATTAGTAAATGCGTATCATTGTAAAACCAAATTCTTGAGACTATGTCAGACACTGTATTATACCTTCTTATTATCGTAGCGATTCCTTCAATAGTCCTTTTCGGGGCCGTTTATTATTTCACGAATAAGTGGACCGAAGTCCAACGCGAAAAAAATAAGTTAATGGCATTGAATGAGGCTAAGAAGTCTCCAGAGCAGAAAAAGGGCGGAAATGAATTATCACGTCATTTTTTTCCGCTTCAAGTGGACGCTTATCAGCGAATGGTCTTATTCTTAGAACGTATTGCACCCAACAATATGATCATGCGTTTGAATAATCCAGGTTTACCTGCTAGAGCATTTCAAGAAAAACTACTCTCAAACATTCGTCAAGAATATGAGCATAACTTAGCACAACAGATCTTTATAACGCCTCAGGCTTGGGAAATGGTCACTGCAAGTAAAGAAGAAGTCTTGAAAATCATTAACATGGCTGCAACTAAATTAGAGCCAACGGCTTTGGCAAATGATTTAAGTAAAGGTGTTTTTGAAATTACGGCCCAACTTAAAGATCAGCCCACTGCCGTTGCAATTCAAAAATTGAAGGCAGAATTGAATAATCTTGTGCAGGCATAGTTTTTTTTCTGATTAGTTTTTAACACTACCTAAATCGGTATAAATTCGGATTTTTAACACCGAATACGCATAATTGTTAATATTTTACAGGATTTAGTTTTGTGTGGTTGGGTATTTTTTCATACTTTTAGTTTAATAATCAACCTATTAACTAACCTATGATTAGAAAATCACCCCACTTTCTGTGGCTGATTTTCTTCACCTTGCCTACTTATGCGCAAGAGGAAGATCATGTAGATCCCGGAATAGCAACAATCACATCAGAGCTATGTGTATCCTTAGATGCGGACAACCCAATTCAGGAATTTTATTCCATTGGTTTTAGCCATCTTGATTTCGAATCAGCAAAAATTGCTTCGGATCGATTTGGTTTTATCTCAAACAATCTTTTGACTTATTCGGTCGACTATGAAGCTGAAACTGCAGAATTGCATGTTCATCTTGATCGTACACCTGAACCAAAGGATATTGTTTGGTGGAATGAATACCTGTCTAGTCTTTGTGGTCTTTATCACGAGGAATAGCTAAGCTTGGCTGGCGCTTAAAGTCAACCTTTGTGATTCATATTTTCTTCTTAAATCAACGCCCTATGATCAAGAAATACTCATTTTTGGTATTCCCGATTATTGCCTTTTTCAGCTCAACAGCTTCGGCCCAAATTCTTGGGACAAGTGCCTATATTTATGGCGATTACGTTGAGATTGGTATCAATGATGCGGGACACGAAGGAGCTCCAAGAGTTCCACTTTCAAACAACCGTTCTAACCAAGCGCTCGGGTCTCCCGTTTACTTCGGTTTTGTAGCAAATCCGCAGATGGATGCCTGGGGAAACTACGACGGTGATTTTTTTACACCAGGCTCTCCTGAAAATGGATTCGGTTTAGAAATCGGCGGTGTGAATTATTCAAATAACGCTTCTGGCAATTTAGAACAGATTCCAGGTTCTATCAGTTCATACGACACAAATGGTGATTGCATTTATGTCGAATGGGATGGATCAGTTGCAAATGTTGATGTTCATATTGTTTACCGGTTGATTACGACAGAATTGTATTATACAACAGAGGTGACCCTGACGAATACAGGTCCTACTGACATCTTCGATACATACTATTACAGAAATCTGGATCCGGATAATAATGTGACAATTGGAGGTGGCTATGCTACACAAAATACCATTGTTGCTCAGCCGACACCGGAATGCGAAAAAGCGTTGGTTACTGCAGAGCAAACTGGTCCATGGGATTCTTACATCGGATTGGGTGCTATTGGCGAGCAATTTAGGGTAAGCTATGGTGGATTTGCCAATCGAGATGGTTCAAATATATGGAACGCTGCTGGAGGTTTAACCGGTGGAGTTGGCGCAACAACTTTTTCAGATCAGGCAATCTCATTGGGTTATTTGGCAGAGACATTAGAAGTAGGTGTTCCTGAAACTTTCCTTTTCACAGTGGTTTTGGACGCTAGTCAAATTGATGCGGCCATTTCAAGTTTGTATTATTTTGATTACCTCGGTGGAGGCGGTGTTATTGACGAGTGTGCACCTGTTGAAGACACGGCCTATATTTGTCAGGGTGATTCTGTTGCAATTACAGTCCACGGCCCTAGTGCAGATGATTACATTTGGACATGGGATCCTCCAACTGGGCTTGGTGGGACTGACGGTCCAACTGCCATGGCTTCTCCTGATGTAACGACGGCCTATACCGTCACCGGTGTGCCAGCTCCAGCATGTTTAGCTTCGGCTATTGAGAAAACAATTATAGTCGATGTAACGACTGCGCCAATTATAGAAATTGTTGATCCCGGTCCGCAATGCGGTGATTTTGACTTGACCACTTTAGAGATTAATAATCTTGGGGAAGGTGATCCTGTGGTTATAGAATTTTATTCATTAGTCCCTGATAGTATGGGTCAAGTCGTCGGCATATGGCCAACTGACTTTATTGGATTGGGAGATACGGTGTATGTAATGATGGGTGATCCTGATTTAGGTTGTATGGATGTCGAACCAATTATTATCGATTTTAGCGGAGGAGCAAATGCCGGAGATGATAGTACAAGTGTTCTATGTAATGATGGAGGATCATCCTTGGACTTAAATACACTGTTGTCTGTGGATGCAGAACTCGGTGGTTTATGGTCTGAAACTTCTCCGATTCCATCAGGAGGTTTTGATGATGTCACAGGAATCTTAGATGCCGCTGGTGTTGATGAGGGAGATTACACTTTTGAATATATAGCCTTGGGTCTTGATCCATGTGAAGATGATACCGCGATAATGACAATTACAATTAATCGAGAGGCATTAGCTGGTCTAGATAGTACAGTTAGCCTCTGTAATACGGATGGTACAACGATTGATTTAGATGACCTGTTAGATGGAAATAATGATATCGGTATTTGGTTGGAGACAACGGCAAGTGGTCAATTTGATCCTGTAACGGGGGTGTTAGATGCCAGTGATCTTGGTGCTGGAGACTATACCTTTACCTATACTGTAGATGCAGTTGCACCTTGTGTGCCTGATGTTGCTGATTTTACAATAACTGTCTTGCCGAATCCAGTGATCGATGCGGGTGCCGATTTTGCTATATGTGATGGTGATGAAGCAACGCTTGCAGCGACAGGTGCTGGTTTAGGTGGTACATATGCATGGGATGGAGGCGTCACCGATGGTGTTGCGTTTGTGCCTGATGCGACAACTTTATATACGGTAATTGGAACCGATGCAAATGGATGTATCAATACAGATGATGTAACTGTGACCGTTTTTGATTTACCTGCTGTAGAAGCTGGTCCTGATCAAGAATTATGTATTGGTGAAGAGGTTATTCTCACAGCTTCTGGAGCTGGCATTGATGGGGTTTATATTTGGACGGGTGGTATTGTAGATGGCGTTGTGTTTACACCAGATGCAACAGATACATATACAGTTACTGGAACGGATGCAAATGGTTGTGAAAATTCAGACAATGTAGTTGTTACAGTAATTCCGTTGCCTGATATCGATGCAGGAGATGATCAAGAGATTTGCGAAGGTGAATCTGTAATTCTAAATGGATCTGGTGCGGGCATGGGGGGTGTTTACCTTTGGTCAGATGGGCTGACAGATGGGGTTTTATTCTCTCCTATGGAAACAACGACTTATACTGTAACTGGTACAACGACAGACGGGTGTACAAATACCGATGAGGTGACTGTTACCGTAAATCCATTGCCACTCGTTGCTTTTGCAGGCGACAATTTAACGGGCTGTGCGCCATTGCGTGTTAGTTTTGAATCTTATGGTGAAGGCGTTGAGTTTGAATGGGAGTTCGGTGATGGAAGTATAGGCACTGGATCACCAGTTATTCACACTTATACAAGTTCTGGGTTATACAGCGTTAGGCTGACTGCGACTAGTGCTGAAGGATGTATTGATACTGAAATTTACGAAGGGTATGTGCATGTATTAGAGACACCTGTAGCGCAATTCTCTTATGCACCATATGATATTGATGTTACCGATACGGAAGTTGATTTTATCAACAATTCAATCTATGCAGATGCATACGAATGGTCGTTTGGTGATGGTTCAAATTCTGAAGCAGATAATCCGACTTACACATATGCACCGGAAGGTGATCGTAGTTATAACGTGCGCTTAACGGCAACAAATGATTACGGTTGTGAGGATGTGGTAGATCAGGTTATCTATATTAAAGATGTAATTATCTATTATATACCAAATACCTTTACGCCTGATGGTGATTCGTTTAATGAGGAGTTTAAACCTCAATTTACAGCAGGTTTAGATATCTACGATTACCATATGATGATTTTTAATCGCTGGGGTGAACTTGTTTTTGAGTCCTATGATGCCAATTTCGGCTGGGATGGCTCTTTCGGAGGTATGGGCCTAGTGGAGGATGGTGTGTACATCTGTAAAATTGAATTTGGAGATACAATGAGTGATAAACGTCATTATGTAGACGGACATATCACGGTCTTGAAATAATACCCGGAACTATAATTAGTGAAGGCATTCGTTATAGACGGATGCCTTTTTTAGTTCAAAAAGGCAACGTTACCGGAATACATTCGTTATAGGTGTAAATAAGTATTAAATTATTTTTTAACCAACTGAATAGAAATTAACTTTATGAAATGAGATAATTCCATATTTCGCGTTTTAAAACACTGATAATGTGTATGTATAGCGAATGATTATTATCTCGTGTCGACCAAACTTATTGCTATAATCATGAAACGAATACTCCTTTTAGCTTTTTTGACACTACAATTTTCATTGTTTTCACAAACAATATCTCCTACAAACGGAACAACTCCCGGATTGAGTGCAACCCCTCCGGGTTGGACATTTACTGCTGGAAGCCCTGATGTATCAGATACAGATGGTCCTAATGCAGGTGTGGTAGGTCCTTTTGACTGTGCTGTTGACTTGCCTCCTAATGGACATGAAGATTGGATTCAAGGTGTTTGTGGAGGTGTTACTGAATTGAGTCAAACGATAATTACAGGATTAACGCCAGGTGAAACGTATACATTTTGTTTTAATGCAGGGAACTTTCACGGAACTGGTGGTTTCTGGGGTGGTGCTTCGGCAACTAGAAATCAAACAACCAACCTTGTAGTTGATGGTGTCGTTGCAGGTAGCGTTACTTTTGTTGGCGACGTTTGCTATTGGCAAGAAGGAGAAGCTACATTTACAGCAGGTGGACCAACGGCAGTTTTGACAATGAGCGCTACGCCTACGGATAATGTATACTGTTGGTGGCATATATCTATTACTGCAGATGCGTTTGATATCTGTGATGTTGATTGTACAGACTTAACTACAACCGCTTCAGCAACTGAAGTTTGTATTGGTGAAGAAGTAACTTTAGAAGCTACTTCTGAAACTGGTGGAATGGTCACTTGGGATGGTGGTGTAACAAATGGTGTTGCATTTACTCCGCCATTAGGAACGACAACTTATACAACTACTAGTGATAGTGATCTTGACTGTCCTTATTCAATCGATATCACAGTAAACGATTTGCCAGATGTAACGGCAGACGCAAGTGATGATTTAATTTGCTTGGGTGATGAAGTTACGGTTACTGGTGGAGGAGCAGAGACGTACGTCTGGGATCCATTAGTGGATGATGGTGTAGCCTTTACGCCAGTTGATATAGGTGCAACTACATATACTGTGACAGGAACAGACGCCAATGGTTGTGTCAACACAGCAGATGTTACAATTACAGTTGAAGATTTACCTATTATTGACGCAGGTGCTGATGTAACTGTATGCGATGGCGAAGAAGTTACGCTTGCTGGTTCAGGAGCTGGAGTAGATGGTACTTATGACTGGGACGGTGGAATAACTGACGGTGTAGCGTTTACACCTGGAGCCACAACAGTTTATACGGTGACTGGTACGACAGCAACAGGATGTTCAAATACAGATGATGTAACAGTAACAGTTAATCCATTACCTGTTATTGATGCAGGTCCGGATATTGAGATATGTGAAGGTGAAGAAGTGACTCTTTCAGGCTCAGGTGCTGGAATGGGTGGTGTATATGTTTGGGAAGGAGGCGTCACGGATGGCGTGGCATTCACTCCTGTAGCGACAACAACTTATACGGTTACTGGAACAGATGTTAATGGATGCGAAGGCACAGATGATGTAACAGTTACATTAGAGGCGGCACTAGATATTGATGCTGGAGATGACCTTTCTATTTGTGAAGGTGAATCAGTTACACTAAATGCAACTGGACTAGGATTTGGAGGAGTGTATGATTGGGATGGAGGTGTTACAAATGGTGTAGCATTTACACCAGCAACAACAACAACATATACTGTCATTGGTACTTCGGATCTAGGTTGTTCTGGCACAGATGAAGTGACAGTAACGGTCAACCCTATACCAACGGTGTCTTTTGCTGGAGACGTACTTTCAGGTTGTGCACCGCTTCAAGTTAATTTTGAGTCTTTCTCTCCTGGAGCTGAATATAGCTGGGAGTTTGGAGATGGATCAATAGGTACAGGTGCCATGACTACCCATACTTATTCTACAGCTGGTCTGTATAGCGTTACGTTAACTATTACTTCTGCTGAGGGATGCTCAAATACAGCAACCTACGCAGGTTATATTGATGTTGTTGAAGTGCCGGTTGCACAATTTACCTATTCACCGACTTCAATTACAGTAGCAGACACAAGAGTGAATTTCAAGAATACCTCTCTCTATGCTGATTCATACGAATGGGATTTTGGAGATGGTTCAGAGCTTGAATTTGCTGAAAGTCCAAGTCATCTATATCCTAAAGTAGGAGATAGAACGTACCTAGTGCACTTAACTGCAACAAATGATTTTGGATGTGAAGATATAGCCGAGCAAATCATTACGGTTAAGGATGCTTTGATTTATTATATTCCAAATGTGTTCACGCCAGATGGAGATTCATTTAATGAAGAGTTTAAACCAATCTTCTACTCTGGTATGGATATATATGATTTCCATATGACTATCTTCAATAGATGGGGTGAAATCGTCTTTGAAACATATGACGCGAATTATGGATGGAATGGTTCATACGGCGGAGGAGATATTGTCGAAGATGGCGTCTACGTTTATAAAATCGAGTTTGGAGATACGATGAGCGATGAAAGATATTATTTAACTGGACATATTACCATCTTAAAATAGGAGAAGATTCGTTAAAAATTTAACCGGTCGTTCACAGTTGTACGACCGGTTTTTTTTGTTAATAAAATGAAGGTCAGAAAGTTGATTTTTTTTCTAGCTTGCATCACCAACATTATTAACGATATACCTACTCTATGAACTAACGCATCCGAACTCCCCGTTCTTATGCTGCTCATTTTAACGACTGTAAATCCAAACCCTGTTATTGATGCAGGAGCTGACTTTGCGGTTTGTGATGGTGATGCAGTCACTTTATCAGGATCGGGAGCCGGTTTAGGCGGAACCTATACATGGGATGGCGGCGTTACGGATGGTGTTGCTTTTACACCTGCAGCAACAACTACGTACACAGTAACAGGGACAGATGCTAACGGTTGCGAAGGAACAGATGATATTACTGTAACAGTCAATCCACTTCCAACAGTAACAGCAACAGCTGTGCCTGATGAGATTTGTGAAGATGCCACATTGGTATTAACCGGAGGCGGAGCAGACACTTATGTTTGGGATGGTGGAGTAGTGGATGGTGTTTCGTTTACACCGGGATCAACAGCAATCTACACGGTGACTGGGACAACAGCAGGAGGTTGTACCAATACGGATGATGTGATGGTAACAGTTCATCCATTACCGGAAATTACGTTCACTGCCGATCAACTTCAAGGTTGTGCACCATTTGAAATTAACTTTGCTTCATTGACTGATGGAATAGCGTTCGAATGGGCATTTGGAGACGGAAGCACAGCTACTGGAGAAACACCTTCACATGTTTATTCTACAGCTGGCTTATATGATGTTACATTAACGTTAACGTCGCCAGCAGGATGTGAAAATACAGTGACCTATGATAACTATATAGATATCGTACCACAACCAATAGCAGCATTCCGTTATAGCCCTGATGATATCACTGTGAATGACATCGAAGTCGACTTCACACATGAATCGATGTATGCAGACTCTTATATATGGGATTTTGGAGACGGAACAGGTTCAGAGGCGGAGCATCCATCTCATCTATATCCAGCAGTTGGTAACAAAGAATACAGAATTCGATTGAGAGCAATCAGCGATTATGGCTGCGAGGATATGGTTGAACAGTACATAACCATTAAGGATGCTTTGCTTTACTTTATCCCTAACACATTTACACCGGATGGCAATTCGTTTAATGATGAATTCAAACCAGTTTTCTACTCGGGTATTGATATCTATAATTACCACTTGATGATGTTTAACCGATGGGGAGAAATGGTTTTTGAATCCTATGATGCGACCTATGGTTGGGATGGAACCTATGGAGATATGGGATTGGTTGAAGATGGTGTTTATGTTTGGCGAATCGAATTCAAAGAAACGATGAGCGAAACGTCATAAAATAAACGGACATATTACCGTATTGAAATAGCTGCTAAAACTCTAAGAAAGCAAGAATCCGCTTCAGTTCCATTTAGGAATTCGAGGCGGATTTTTTTATTCATTCATTTAGCTAACAAAAAAGAGGCATCCATATTGAATGCCTCTTTTTTGTTATCAAATGGAATATGAACTATCCCATTGTATGAAACACCTGCTGAACATCATCATCTTCCTCTAACCTTTCGATTAGTTTATTCACATCTTCCTCTTGTTCTTCAGTGAGTGTCTTTGTGTCCATTGGAACACGCTCTAATTGCGCTTCCTTAATTTCAAATTTCTTTTCTTCAAGTGCACTTTGAATATTTCCGAAATCTGCGAATTGACCGTAGATAATGATTTCGTTGTCATCATCATCCTTATCAATCTCCTCTGCACCATAATCGATCATTTCGAATTCAAATTCTTCCAAGTCGATATCAGTGGCGTCTATTTTAAACATACACTTATGCTCAAAAAGAAACTCAACACTGCCGCTCGTGCCCAGTGAGCCATCACATTTATTAAAAGCTGCCCGTACATTCGCTACTGTGCGTGTAGAATTATCGGTCAATGTTTCAACGAGTACCGCAATTCCATGTGGGGCATAACCTTCATAAACACGCTCATCCCAATCTTCCTGATTCTTTTCCGTTGCTTTTTTAATAGCACGTTCAACATTATCCTTGGGCATGTTGGCCGCCTTAGCATTTTGAATAAGTAAACGTAGCTTAGAATTGGAATCTGGATCCGGCCCACCTTCTTTGGCTACTTTCGTAATCTCTCTACCAATCTTAGTAAACGTTTTGGACATTTGTCCCCAACGCTTCATTTTACGTGCTTTTCTAAATTCAAATGCTCTTCCCATGTTATCTATTTAGTGATATCACCAAAGATAATGAACTGTCTAATATTTCAAAAGCAATGGGAATGAAAGATGAGAGACCTATGCGTTTTTTATGGTTTTTGATTAATTGCCGCAATAATCTCTTGACGAATGGACTCCAACTCTTCGGTTAATTTCTCACGGTTCAGTTTCCGTTTTGGCAACATAGTAAATTCCGTTTGTATGCCTCGGTTTTTATTGAACTTACCTTTATTATCTATTTTACCTGTATTCTTAATAGCAACTGGGACAACTTGAATATCTGGCAGTACTTCCAGTATAGCATCAATCCCCGAGGGTTTAAACTGCTTAACAATTCCGTCTCTACTTCTTGTACCTTCTGGGTATATGCAGATAGAGAAACCGTTTTTTTGAATAAAGGCAGCGAATTCTTTAATTTTTTCAACCGAACCCTCTCGATCTTTACGATCAATAGATAAAGATCCTCCGTGCCTAAGATTGTATGAAATACTTGGTATAAAGCGAGATAATGACGCCTTTGCAATATATTTTATCCTCCATTTTCGCAATTTCCACATTACTGGTGGGATATCCCACATACTTTGGTGGTTGCTGACAAATAGAGTGGGTACTTGGTCTAACTTTTGATCAAAACCTTTAAACCGAATACGAGTGCCCAGTATGAACATACAATTCATTAGCCAGAAATTGAGTGAGGTTACACTTTTATCGTGCAACTTGTGTCCAAATAGATTTAAGACAATTACTTGGATGAAGTGAAATATGACCAGTATCAACCCAAAAAAGAAGAAGAAGATCGGTGTGAGAAGATAGGACAGAATGAGCTTCATAATTTAAGGGTGCTAGAATGCACGGTTTGTGATTTATATCATCTACTAAATTTATCACGCACTCAATTGAGGCTAACCTTCTAAATGGGTACTTATGATATTGTGAGCAGCATCAATCCATTTTGGTGAGTCATTTAAACTTTCTACCAGTTGAATTTTTTCTCCTCCATGTTCTTCAAAAATCTCTTGGTATTCGTCACCAATTTCAATCGTCGTTTCCAAACAATCGGCGATAAATGCAGCTGAGAAAGCTAATATGCGTTTTGCTCCATTTTTAGCCAGATCTTCCACCACTTTATCCGAATACGGTTGCAGCCAAGGTGTTTTACCTAAGCGTGATTGAAATGCAACAGTATATTTCTCCTCTGGTATCCCTAGCTTATCAGCAATTAGACGAGTCGTTTCAAAACATTGATTACGATAACAGCGCAATTGATCAGGTTTAAACGCAAGATGACAATCACAGTCAGCACATTTAAATTCAGGGTGTACCTTATCAAGCTGTCGCATCGGTAAACCATGATAGCTAAAAAGAACATGGTCGTATGATGCAGGGTCATATTGTTGCCCTCGATCAACAAAAGCATCTATATAGCCTGGGTCATCAAAGAAATCAGCTATCACTTTAATCGATGGCAATGCCCACCATTTTTTTATGATCTTAAGGGCTTTTTCGATGGCTGATCCAGAAGATGAACTTGCATAATGCGGAAATAAAGGAAAGATGATCATTTCATCGTAGCCTTTCTTTTCCATTTTACCTAAAACGTCCTCTAGTGAAGGGTTTTTATATCGCATCCCAAACTCCACATCAATATGCTCGTGCTCGGCAAATTTTTCACGAAGGGCATCTCTTAGTTTAATCCCATAGGTGAGCAAAGGAGACTCTCCATCCCATTCTTTCCATAGTTCTTTATAAATCTTAGCAGATTGAGGTGCGCGAAACGGTACAATAATTCCGTTCACTAAAACTGCCCGACCAACTGGATTAATATCGATTACTCTCGGGTCATTTAGAAATTGAGAAAGATAGCTTCTCACGTCGCGGACAGAAGGACTGTCTGGCGTTCCTAAATTAATCAAGAGTATACCTGTCTTTTTTGTCTTTGCCATAGGATGCTAACAAGCAATCTGTAATAAAAGTTCTTTAAGCTTGAGGTTTAAATGTGCAATGCGCGATTTTCCGTTGCCGCTAACGCTGCTTCTTTTGTTGCTTCGGTATAAGTCGGATGTGGATGACAAATACGGGCCATATCTTCAGCTGAGGCTCTGTACTCCATTGCCGTAACCGCTTCCATGATCATATCGGCTGCTCTTGCAGAGACCATATGCACTCCTAATACTTCATCTGTTTCTGCATCCGCGAGGATCTTTACCATTCCCATGATATCCATACTCGCTCTGGCTCTACCTAATGCTTTTACAGGGAATGAACCCGATTTGTATTTAATTCCAGCTGCTATTAATTCTTCTTCTGTTTTTCCAACAGCCGCCGCCTCAGGCCAAGTATAAACGACTCCCGGAATAAGGTTGTAGTTTAAATGCGGTTTTTGTCCGGCTATTAATTCGGCAACAAAAACACCTTCTTCTTCGGCTTTATGGGCCAGCATCGCTCCACGAACGACATCACCGATTGCATAAATCCCCGGCACATTTGTTTCAAGATGATCGTTGACAGCTACCATTCCTCTATCACCCATCTTCACACCTGCATTTTCCAGGCCTAATCCTTCTGTAAAAGGTTTACGTCCCACAGCGACTAAACAATAATCACCTTCAAAACTTACTTCTTCACCTTTTTTGTTCAAAGCTGTTACTTTAACACCTTTACCAGTGTTTTCAACATTTTGAACACGGTGATTCAAATTGAATTTAAATCCTTCTTTTTTGAGCACTTTCGTCATTTCTTTCGAAACCGCTTTATCCATTGTCGGAAGGATACGGTCTGCAAATTCAATCACATTCACTTTAGAACCTAATCGTGCTTGCACGCTTCCTAATTCTAATCCGATCACACCTCCACCTATCACGATAAGATTTTCAGCAACCTCCTCTAGGTTTAGCATTTCAGTTGAAGTAATGATTCGATCTTTGTCGGGCTCCATTCCGGGAAAGTAATTTGGCTTGGAACCTGTAGCAATGACTGTATTCTTTGTTTCGATTTGAGTCGTCTTACCTTCACTATCCGTGATTTGAATCGTATTCTTATTTATAAATGACCCAACTCCAGTGAGAACATCAATCTTATTTTTATCCATTAAGAATTGAACACCATCACAGGTCTGTGAAACAACGGAATTTTTTCTTGCAATCATCTGTGCCATATTCACTTTAGGTGAATTGATTTCAATACCATGCTTTTCAAAATTATGCGCCGCATTATGAAAATGCTCAGAAGAATCCAATAGAGCTTTTGAAGGAATACATCCAACATTTAAACAGGTCCCACCAAGTGTATTATATTTTTCTATAATTGCAGTTTTTAGACCTAATTGAGCACAGCGAATGGCTCCAACATATCCTCCAGGTCCTGATCCAATGATAACAACATCATATTTCATAATTATAGCTTTTTGAGCGAGTTAATTTAACTCTGCTAGTTTATCTTTTAATATTTCAATTTTGCTGAGCGCATCTGATTCCTTTTTGCGCTCAATAGCAACAACTTGCTCTGGTGCATTATTCACAAAACGCTCGTTGCCAAGTTTTTTACGAACGATATTCAGCGAACCTTCAGCGTATTCTAGTTCTGCCTCTAATTTTTTCTTTTCCTCCTCAAGGTCAATTTGTTCTCCAAATGGAATATAGTATTCGTTGTTTTGAACAATAAAACTAAAGGCGTTTCCGACTTTCTCATCCGTGTATTCTAGAGCGGATAGTGTTCCCATTTTCTGAATGACAGCGTCAAAACCTTCAAGTTTATCTGCATTTACTTTTACCGATAAATCGAGTTTAATTTTATTGGCAATATTGTTTTGCTTGCGGATATTGCGGATGTTAGAGATGACTTCCATCGCAACTTCAAAGCGTTTTAGAATGTCTGTATCAACACCTCCTGATTCAGGCCAGCTGCTTACAATGATGTCTTCCCCTTCGCCACGTTCAAGAAGCCAATGCCAAATCTCTTCCGAAACAAAAGGCATAAATGGGTGAATAAGTTGCAGTAATTTCTCGAAGAAACCGATAGTAGATTCTAATGTTTTTGCGTCAATGGGTTGCTGATACCCTGGTTTAACTATTTCTAAATACCATGAGCAGAAATCATCCCAGATTAACTTATAAGTGGCCATCAAGGCATCTGATATTCTGAATTTTTCAAAGTGATCATTAATCACTTCTATCGATGTATTTAATTTACTTTCAAACCAATCGATTGCGACAATACTTGATTCGGGTTGAGGAATATCACGCCATTCCCAGCTATTCACTAATCGAAAGGCGTTCCAAATTTTATTCGAAAAATTTCTTCCTTGCTCGCATTGTGAGCTGTCAAAAGGGAGGTCATTCCCGGCAGGCGATGAAATTAGTACACCTAATCTGACCCCGTCCGCTCCGTACTCATCAATCAGTTTGATAGGATCGGGAGAATTCCCTAATGATTTAGACATCTTTCGTCCCAACTTGTCTCTTACAATTCCAGTGTAATAAACATTCTTGAAAGGAGGTTCGTCCATATACTCAAAACCAGCGATAATCATTCGCGCTACCCAGAAAAACATAATTTCCGGAGCAGTTACTAAATCATTGGTTGGATAATAATATTTGATCTCACTATTTCCTTGGTCCGTTAAACCCTTAAATACAGAAATAGGCCATAACCAAGAAGAGAACCATGTGTCTAAAACATCCTCATCTTGTTTTAAGTCTTCAGCAGTAATTGGACGTCCAGCTTTTTGAGTTGCTTTTTCAATAGCTTCTTCCATGGTTTTTGCAACCACATAATCTTCATCTCCTTTACCGAAGTAGAAAGCCGGAATTTGGTGTCCCCACCATAACTGTCTAGAGATACACCAATCTTTGATGTTTTCCATCCAGTGACGGTATGTGTTTTTCATATTTTCGGGATAGAAATTGATCTCACCGTCCATAACCGTTTTAAGCGCCGGCTCAGAGAGTTTCTTCATATCCACAAACCACTGCAAAGAGAGTTTTGGTTCAATAACAGCATTTGTTCGTTCTGAATAACCAACTTTATTAATATGGTCTTCTACTTTTATAAGATATCCTAATTCATCCAGTTCTTTAGCGATAGCTTTTCTCACTTCAAAACGATCTTGACCTTCATAGTGCAGCCCATGTTTATTGAGCGTTCCGTCATCATGGAGAATATCTAATGTCTCTAAATTATGTTTTTGCCCGAGGTTATAATCATTCTCGTCGTGCGCAGGTGTTACTTTTAAACAGCCTGTACCAAATTCCATTTCTACATATTCGTCTTGAATAATTGGAACGGAACGGTTTGAAATCGGGACGATCGCCCTTTTTCCATGCAAATGCAAGAACCGAGCGTCATTTGGATTGATACAGATAGCTGTATCCCCTAGTATCGTTTCAGGTCGTGTGGTTGCAATTGTTAACCAAGCATCTTCGGTGCCTTCTATTTTGTAACGTACGTGGTAGAGTTTTGAATTAACTTCTTTATGGAGTACTTCCTCATCTGACAATGCCGTCTCTGCTGCAGGATCCCAGTTAATCATTCGTTCTCCTCTGTAGATCTTACCTTTTTTGTATAGATCGAGGAATACGTCAATAACGCTGTCAGAATAGTCTGGATTCATCGTGAAATCCGTTCTTTCCCAGTCGCATGAAGCTCCTAATTTTTTTAATTGTTCAAGAATAACACCGCCATATTTATCCTTCCAGTCCATCGCATGTCCTAAAAACTCTGAACGACTCAGGTCCGACTTTTTGATGCCTTCATCGCGTAATTTTTTAACCACTTTAGCTTCAGTGGCGATAGAGGCATGGTCAGTACCCGGAACCCAGCAGGCATTTTTACCTTGCATACGAGCACGTCTAATCAATACATCTTGAATGGTATTGTTTAACATATGCCCCATATGCAATACACCTGTGACATTAGGTGGAGGAATAACTATAGTGTAGGGCTCGCGTTCGTCTGGTTCAGAGTGAAAATAATTCTGATTCATCCAGTGTGCGTACCACTTGTCTTCACATTTTCCTGGCTCGTATTTTTTTGGAATGTCCATGTATTCTTTTGCAATTTTAATCAAACCGCAAATTTAAGGAAAGATATCAAAGTAAGGGCATTGACCAGCTAGGTTTTAGGGAGAAATTGACCAATAACGAAAGAATTCCTCCTATCTCGTCAGTCAAGAAATATTATAATGATTTACTCAGCTTGATTGCTTGAGAAGAATAAAAACCATCTTGAGCGATGATCGTTTTTAAAACAGATTTCGCTTCTTCTTTTCGGTTCAGTCGAATCAATGAATTGGCTTTATACCAAGCTGCTTCTTGATCAAATACGTGATACTCATCCTCAAGAAGGATATTCAGATGTTCAATTGTTTTATCGTATTGGCCCAGATTGTAAAGGCATAATCCACCGTAAAAATGCGCGTTTATATCGTTGTTGTATTGCTCTAAAATAGTTTGATAACGATTCAACGCCTTTTTATAGTCACCATCCGCAAAATGCTCCATACTCCTCCTTAAATAGTTTACATAAGGCACTTCGACCTCCGTCTCAGTCCATTTTTCTTCCGACTCATTTTCATACTCATTCGCAGCAGAGACACCACTCAAATTTAACCTTGTATAGCTGATTTTCTTTTTATTACGTGTTATGACGCGGTAATCAACAACCATCAAATCATGCATAAATAACGTCTCAAGACTATTTTGACCTAAACGATACTTCTCCTCTGATACATAATGATAGTCGTCGTGAGTGATTGATGTTTCTTCGATTATGATCAATTCATCTTCATTGTTAGGTTTTTCCTCTTCTGATGTTGGAATCCCTTCGGATTGTTTCGCTTTTAATTCTGCGAGTGGTATCATTTCATTTGCATTCATCATCGCTAGTGTGTCTATAGCAAGCGGAATGTGTTCAATCTCAACCTCTGTCATCACGTGCTCAACATAGAGGTCTTTGTGAATGCTTTTTTCCTTTATGTAAGCTTGTCCATTTTTAGAATCTTCAAAATCGATCACATAGGCTAGTAGGAATAATAAACCCAATATCGAGAGGCCAATCAAAAATGTATAATCTTTGTCGCCGGATAATTCTTTTTTATATTTCTGCTCAAAATCCTCAAAACTCTCCGGATTATTTTCATAACCTTCAATGGCCTCAGCGAGAAACGGATTTGATAAAGCCTCTTTTTCAAATCCGTTTCTTTCTAGGGCCGACATTTCATTTTGCAAGTAACGAGCCAAACGATCAAAATCGATATGTTTATTTTCTAAAGCCATTTCTATTTCTTGTCCAAAGCTATTTTTAAATTACGTTTTCCATTCTGGATGAGACTCTTTACTTTTTTTAATTCAATTTCCATCATGACAGCAACCTCTTGGTAACATCTATTTTCCAGGTAAAAAAGTTCTATTGCTTGCTTTTGAAGCGGTTTCAATTTTTCGATTTCTTCTTCCAATTTCAAAAGCGTTTCTTCATGCTCTAGTTTTTCCGAAAATGTGTCAGGACTATCATCGGCTTGTTTTAGCAAAGTTTGTTCAACATCAGTTGTCAATCGTTTTTGTTTGCGCAGAAACATTAAGCACTCATTTCGGGTGACCGTATGAATCCAACTGCTGAAATTATTAACCTCATGTCGATCTAATTTATCGGTCAACTTTTCAAACACATGCATTAATAAATCGTCCGCTTCTGTTTTATTCTTTACGTATTTGAGCGCAACACCATTAACCAGTGGCGCAAACCTTTTGAAGAGCTCAGCAAGAGCTCGTTTATCTCCTTCTCCCACTTTTTGTGCGAGTTGTTCGTCGGAGAACTGGGCGATATTTTTTCGAAATAATGCGCTAAAAAGCATATAGTCCTATTGTACATCTTAGGTGGTTAAATTGGTTCTTCACCTATATGGATGCCTACCTAATTAATATTCCATAAAAAAACAGGATATTTTATTTCCATAAAAAGCGAACGATAATATCGTGTTGTAATAGAATACGCTTATTAATAGAAACGCCATAATCAACGGAACTGTGATAAGGTTGATACATGATTTGACTGACTATTTTTTGATTGATACGGTATTCTACTCCCAGATTAGCTCCTAGACCTAGGCCGCCTCCTCGTACCACATTATTCTCACCAGGAGGAATATTTGAGAATTGGCTAAAAAGAGCCATTGTATAGTTGTTAAATATGGCCAGATGTTCATCCATTCTCCAGAAAGAATAAAGTAGACTGCCACCAATAATGAATTTAGCCTTATTGCCGTCTGCAACGTAGTCAAAATTGAATCGTCCATCGAAACGACTTTCTTCTGCATAAATTTGTCCTTGTCTATATTGCGGTTGGGATGCTCCTCCAGAAAAATCATAGACTTCAATCGTAAATATATCACGCACCTTTAAACGGTTAAAGTTTCCTTCTACATTCATTTGCAGATTGGGACTGATCTGATAACCCAATGTCAGTCCTGTCAATAAACCCGGAGTGTAACGAATATTGAGTGAATAAGCATCGAATGGTACGATATAATCGTAGCCACCTAGCATATCTCTGATAGTGGTGTAATTGGTAGGGTTATCCATTAAGGTGTGCTCCAGCTGTGTACGATCTGTACCGAAATGACTGTAGTATCCACTGTAGCGCCAAGCATGATTATTATTTGCTATTTTTGTTCCAGCAGTTACACCAAAAAACAAACTACGGCCTTTGTCATTTTGAGCCATAGAAATGGAGGACAGAAGAAGTGTAGTTATAAGCAAATAGATCCGCATAATATTGATTCTTTAAAGATGTCAAAAATACAAAATATTGCCGTATTAACTTCTGGAGGAGATGCACCCGGTATGAATGCTTGTATAAGAGCTGTTGCCAGAGCAGCAATTTATCATAACATTGGGGTGTTTGGAGTTGTGGACGGGTTTAATGGTTTAGTTGAAAACCGAATGAAGGCACTTTCTTATGATGAAGTTTCAAATATTATCCAACGAGGAGGAACGATTCTCGGTACTGCCAGAAGCGAAAATTTTAAATTACCTGAATTCAGGAAGAGAGCTTATCAAAATTTAAAAGATAGAAATATAGGAGCCTTGGTTATTATTGGTGGAGATGGATCTTTTAAAGGAGGCCAGGTCTTCAGTCATGAGCATAATATTCCGGTGATCGGTATTCCAGGTACCATTGATAATGATATTAATGGTACTGATTATACAATTGGGTTTGATACAGCTTTAAACACGATTATTGATGCTATTGATAAAATTCGGGATACGGCTAGCTCTCACCACAGACTCTTTTTAGTAGAAGTAATGGGTAATAATTCAGGAATTCTTGCACTAAACGCTGCTGCGGCGAGTGGGGCAGAAGAGGTGTTTATGCCAGAGCGGAAAGAAGATTTAGATGAGTTTGAGGAAAAAGTGAGGAGAGCATTAATCGCCAAGAAATCCAGCATTGTTGTCGTAGCTGAGGGAGACGCGTTGGGCGGAGCAAAAGAATTATTAACCGAGTTAAAGTCACGGGGCGTAGAAAGCGATCGTATGCGAATAGCTATTTTAGGACATATGCAGAGAGGAGGGGCTCCGACTTTTTTAGATCGGTTGCAATCAACTCGTTTAGGCGAAGCAGCAGTTGTCGCTTTATTAAAAGGAGAGCAAAATATAATGGTGGGTATAGCGAACGGAAACGTAGTTAAAGTAGACCTAGACGATGCCCAAACAAAGTCAATTCCAAAAAATATGCAGTATTTGAAACTTATTCGAAAACTGAGCGTTTATTAGATTCGTTTTCGTTTTTAATCCCTTTAATAATAAGGGTTTAAAAAAAAGATTAAAAAAAGGTTAAGAAAGATACCATCAGAATAAAAAAGACTACTTACCTTTGCGGCCTCCTTAAGCGAAGGGGATATACAAAAGCTTG
>JAURQI010000005.1 GCA_030836155.1 Crocinitomix sp. | reverse complement strand
TTCTGCTATTGTGTTCTGCACTGATAAATTGGGTGAGTATATAGCCATGCGCTCCATGTACTTCAACACCATCATAACCTGATTTCTTAGCGCGAATTGCTGCTTGAATAAAATCATCTCTGAGTTCATGTACCTCCTCAATACGTAAACCACGCGCCTCAAATTCTTCGTTATCAGAAGGACAAACAGGAGCTTCACCGATTATGTCAGCAGGAGAGCGCATACCCGCATGATGCAATTGAATTACAGCCAAACTTCCGTTCGTTTGTATACCTTTTACCAATCGTTTGTGTCCATCAATATGTTGGTCTGAAAAGATCCCCAATTGCCCGGGAAACCCTTTTCCAACTGCCTGAACATGCGATGCACAGGTCATTACCAAACCAAAACCACCTTCAGCGCGTTTGGTCAACCAATGATATTCATCATCAGATAAGGTGCCATCTTCATGGCTCTGGCGATTGGTGAGTGGGGCAAGCATAAACCGATTGGGCATAATAGCACCACAAGGAAAATGGAGAGAGGTATGGAGTATGTTATTCATGTTTTCCACTTTTTAAGTTATTAAAGGTAATGATAATGATGAGGCGTCAAATCATTCCACAAACCACCTAATCCACTTTTTCTTTTTGTCAGAATAGGGGGCGTATTTGAAGCTGAGCTCTAGCCAAAACGGTTTATCTAAGATGCTTTTAAAATGTGAGAACGTATCGAAACCGGCTTTACCGTGGTAGCTGCCCATACCACTATAACCAACTCCGCCAAATGGAAGCTTGCTGTTTGAAAGGTGCATCATGCTGTCATTAATGGCACCGCCACCAAAAGATATTTCATGAAGTATTTTCTTAATTGTGTTGCGATTTTTAGAGTAGATATATAAGGACAATGGCTTCTGTTTGGCCTTCACTTTTTGGATGACTTCATCTAAATTTTCAAAGGTTATAACAGGAAGAATCGGCCCAAAAATTTCATCTTGCATAATAGCATCCTCGAACGTAATATGATTCAAAACCGTAGGGCTAATAAATCGGGTTTCTCGATCGCTTACACCACCACAATAAATCTCATTGCCATTTAAATAAGGCTGTAAACGATCAAAATTAGTTTCATTGATAATTTGCATATAATTCGTCTCTAGCGATTGAGGTGTGCTTTTATAGTGTTGGTCAATTTCGGTTTGAATGGCCTCGAGTAATGCTTTTTCAATTTTTTTCTCAACCAGCACATAGTCCGGTGCTACGCAGGTTTGTCCGGCATTCAGGAATTTGGCCCAAACCAATCTTTTTGCCGTGGTTTTAATGTCTGCATCGGCTAGAACAAAGCTTGGACTTTTACCTCCTAATTCTAACGTAACAGGAGTTAAGTGTTTTGCTGCGGCCTGATAGATGATTTTCCCCACTTTAGTGCTTCCGGTAAAAAAGATTTTGTCAAAACGGTGTTTCAATAGTTCCGTTGTTTCATTAACACCTCCTTCTATGACTTGGAAGAATTCGGGCGGAAAGTTTTCATTAATGAGTTTTGCGATAATGGCTGAGGTTTGTACTGGCATTTCGCTCGGCTTCAGTATCACTGTATTACCAGCTGCAATGGCAGAAATCGCAGGCACCAATGAAAGCTGATAGGGGTAGTTCCAGGCACCAATAACTAGCACTGAGCCTAATGGTTCAGGCATTATATAGCTTCGTGCAGGAAAATTGATGAGACCCGTTGAAACGCGTTTGGGCTTGGACCATGATTTTATCTTTTTTATAAAGCGATCAATTTCTTGATACATTAAACCCAGCTCAGTCATGTAAGTTTCAAATTCCGATTTTCCAAAATCGGCATAAATGGCATCGTATAGTTTAGGTTCATTTGCTTTTAGAATGGACTTAAGTTTTTTGAGTTGTTTGATGCGATAATCAACATCTTTCGTCTGGTTTGAATTAAAGAATTCCTTTTGGGTTTTAATATATGATTGGATGTCCATGCTGTGTGTTTGAAATAGTTTGATCTAAAAAAGAAACAAACGTCAAAAATCATTTGTTTTTGTTCTTACGAAAATAGCATGATTTGAAAAGGGAATAAAGCTTCTTCTTGCCTAAATAACAGTAAGGGCAAACAAGGTCGCTCCAAACTTCAATGTTGATCGTTTTTTCATTTCTCATAATTGTGTCGGTTTGGGCATACACTAGGTTGCTAATCAAAATAAGAAAGATGACAAGTATGCGAATTGCTGTTAATTTAACAAAGAAACATCTATTTCGTCCAATTGTTCTAGCCCTAGTTTTGCGAATTCTGCAAGGTTTATTCCAGACTTGCAATATTCAATTAAGAGAACAAGTGCCTTTTGACTATGCTTGGAAAAAACAAATTTACGAGACGATGAAGTATGTCTCAATTTTAATTTTGCTGGTGTCACAAATGGTTTCTTGGGGTCAAGAAAATGAAAGGTTTCTGATTTTAGAGGAGTTTACAGATAAGAAAAAAGTAAAAATCCATAGGGTAAAAGAAGGGAAAAAATTAGAGGAAATTACTAAAAAGGGAGCCGAGTTTTATGGGAATTATACAATTGTAAGAATAGGCTTAGAGTAGGTTTTGACCGTATGTGATGTCGTTTTGGTGAATTTGCACACCAAACGCATCAAAAGAATTATTTCTTAAGCGGTAGCACTTGAACCGCCGCCGCTTAAATCTCATGAGTAATGAGAAAAGGTACAATCGCATGTTCCAGCAATTGGATGACTGACTTCATCTTTTCGACCATTCGAAAAAATGAAGATAAAAGCTTTCAAAATGAATGATATACCTCTCATTTCAGCGATAAACGAAATGGAGTAGCATACGTTGGGTAAACATGAATGACGCTGCAATTGTTACAAGCGTCTTTAATGCTTACTCTAAAGCTTTCTTCTCTTCGACTACAAAACGCATCGTCTCGCCTACATATACAAAGTAATAGACCCCAGGAGCATAGTCCGTATAATCAATTGCAGTTCCAGTTCCTGTTTCGACTCTTGCACCTTCTGCATTAAATACTTCGTATTCCATTTCACGAGGAAGTTTGTACAAATCTCTTTTTTCGCCGTCTTTCTTTTCGATAGCTGCCGGAGCTGCAGTTTCACTGGTAGTGGTTTGACCAAAAGAAATTGAAGTCATACCTATCATTAATGCAATTAAAAATATTGTTTTCATTGTTTTAAATTTTTCTATGGTTGGCACGTGTTTTTATCTGACGCACTGCGGTTTACTCTAAATAGACGAAAAAAAATGAAATGTGTTGCCCTAACGTTAAAAAAATCGGCCCGAATTGCTTTTTTTGTTTTTGGCTAAGATTAGTTCTTGACGATCTACTTTTTCGATTTGTAGCCGATCACTGATGCTATCCAGCATTTTCCTTGCTTCTTTATAATCAGTAAATTCTTTGAGCTCAATGCGCTGTTTTGAACGATTAAGGATGGAAATATAGAAGGATCGAACTTTTACAGTGTGCACGACACTGCGATAATTAACGCCTTGCGAGTTATTATTGAGCAATAATTCGACGCGATAAAAATCAGTTAGGTTTTGCCAATTACCTATTTTAAAGAAAAATAGATTTACGTAGTGTTTAATCTGCTTTTTTTCTAAATCAATTACAGTTCCTGTAAATGAAGGGATTAAAAAGAAGGAAAAAAGCAAACCGATAATTCCAATATAAAAGACCTCCGGATAAAAATTGAGAATAAGGACAGATATAACCCCCCAGACTACACCAAAGTAGAAATATTTAAAGCTTGGGCCATTGGTGATTTTGAGCATTGAGATGGGAATGATTTTTTTTACAAATAAGGGAAGTGAGATAAAAAAATTAAACCCTAAATCTTTCTAACGCCCAAAACTTTTACGAATTTACTCATTAATTGGCGCCTAAAATAGGTGCTTAATCGATGATAGAAAAGACCCAATAGCGCAAAGAAAACTCCAATCCAAATTAGAAAAGACTGATGATTTAAGATACCCAATATTAGCATCACGAGACCAATTGGAATTGCAATGAAGCCAAACAAAGGGAGTGATGCATTTAATTCAATTCTAGTACCATTTTCACCCTCTGAGAATTTGCCTTTCAAGTAAGCGGCCTTTCGTTTTAATCCGGGCATGTTCCAGCCAATGACGTTTCGACGAGAATAAGCTTCGAAATGCCCTGAGGTTGTGATTTTACCATCAAAATCATTTTCGGCTTCTTCTAGTAGGGCTTTTAATCTTTTGTGAATTTCTTCCGTGCTTAAATTTGAATTATATCGCGCTATTTCTTGATTTAATATTTTCTCCATCATTATTCCTTTTTTCACTTATGGGAGGTCTTTCTCTAAATGTACGGAATTCTTAAGGTGAATCCAATTTCAAAATTCCTTTTTTCACTAGCAATAAGAGAAGCAAACCAAAAAATCCTAGACCAACGATTCCAACCAAAAGCATCTGTGTTTGGCTCATAGGGATATGAAGCTCATTTTTTATGGCACTAATAATCTTGCCGAATAAGACCGTTGGAATAAACGCTAAACTCATAATGATAGCCAAGTATTTGGGATTGAAGCCTTGCGTAATTACTAAGTTGATGATAGGACCAATATGGGCTTCAGCGATTCCGATGAATAACATCGCAATCAAGATTATAAAAGTTGAGGTTTCCGTATATAATTCACCAACAAAACTAGCAAAGAATAAACCTATGGCCATTGCTAAAAAACCGACTGCTAATTTTTTCAGTTGATTATAATAAAAATGGGACCAAATAACAGAGCAGATAGCTATGACAAGCATAGTGATTATGCTGCCTATATTATCCAAACCAAATAATGTTATATCGCTCAAATGGAGATTTCCTGCCGCCTTTTGAACATCAAGGAATGAAAACCATGAAAACTCATAAAATGCCCAGAAAACGGCTATGCCAATAAAGCATACCGTTAGAACGGCAATCATATTATTAATTGGTGGTCTCGTTTGCTTGACTTGTTCTAGCAGGATTTTGGGTGCAATTGCAGTTAAAATGGTAGCTGTTAACATACAGAAAGCAGTCGTAAAAAGACCGATGATCATACCAAATTCTTCTGCAATTAACCCGATGAATAATGTACCCATAAATCCGCCGATATTGGCAGCGGTGTAATAGATTGAAAAACCAGCATCAATGATTTTGCGCTTGTTAACATACATGACGTCAGCATAAAGTGAACTTTTTAGTGCCTAAATTTAAGATAGAGGTTTAATCTTTATATTAACCTTTAAATCGACCAGTAATGGCAAAAAAGAAAAGTACAAGTTCACTCATCAGTGATTTAAAAAGAAAGACAAGAAAGTCTTACAGTTC
>JAURQI010000065.1 GCA_030836155.1 Crocinitomix sp. | reverse complement strand
GGAATCATTTTCGGAGCTTTGAATGAGCAATCAATTGCCTGGAAAGTAGCAGAGCAAGCGCATGCGGAAGGAGCAACTTTTGTATTAACAAATGCACCAATCGCTATGCGAATGGGAGAGATCAATGATCTCGCAGCTAAAACAAATTCTGAAATTATTCCAGCAGATGCAACGAATATGGAAGATTTAGAAAATCTTTTTGATAAAGCCGTTGAGATCTTAGGTGGAAAGATTGATTTTATCCTGCATTCGATCGGCATGTCAGTAAATGTGAGAAAAGGAAGACACTATACCGATCAAAAATATGATTGGACAATGAAAGGATTGGATGTTTCTGGTATGTCATTTCACCGTGTAATGCAAACGGCATATCAAAAAGATGTTATGAATGACTGGGGATCAATCCTGGCGTTAACCTACATCGCAGCGCAGCGCGTTTTTCCTGACTATAATGATATGGCGGACAATAAATCATTCTTAGAATCAATCGCAAGAAGCTTTGGTTACCACTTCGGTCAGAAAAACAAAGTTCGTGTGAATACCATTTCACAATCACCGACTGTAACAACTGCTGGTAGTGGAGTGAAAGGGTTTAATGAATTCATTAATTTCTCAGAGAAAATGTCGCCATTAGGAAATGCTTCTGCACTGGATTGTGCAAATTATTGTATTTCGATGTTTTCTGATTTAACGCGCATGGTAACGATGCAAAACCTTTTCCATGATGGTGGTTTTTCAAATACAGGAGTAACACAAGAAGTAATTGAAAAATTTGGCGAAGAATAAGTAACGCAACTTTTAAAAAAGAATAAGTGCCAGTTCGATTTTATCGAGCTGGCCTTTTTGTTTCTAGACGATTCTGGTAATTAGCTGTTTAACTTCATTGAGAATAATAGCTGTTGCGCCCCAAACAATATGACCCTCAAAATTAAAGGCGGGAACATTTTTCAAAATCATACCGTTGTCCAATTTTATTTTGGTCTCAATACGATTTGTTTCAGCTAATAGCGCGGAAGTAGAACAGTGAATAATTTTTGAAACTTCTCTAGGGTCAGGTGTGGGATTGATTTGATCAGGAGCAAAACCGATATACGGATGAATAAGAAAATTACTAACTGGAATATATACTTGAGTTAATTGACCAATAACTTCAACTGCATCTCTATTGATACCGATCTCTTCTTCTGTTTCACGCAACGCTGTAAAGTGTGTGTCAGGGTCGTTTGGCTCAATTTTTCCTCCAGGAAAACTTATTTGGCCGCTATGTTTTCCGTCGTATTGGTTACGTTGAGTCAAGATGATATGCGGTTCTCCATGAATAGCATGAATCAAAACCAAAACAGCAGATAAGCGATAGTTTGCAGCTGTTTTCAAAGCCTCTGAACTTGTTTTACGCATAGGGAGCATATCTAAATGAGCTGCTTCACCGGGAAGAACCTTCATTTCTTGTCTTAATCGACTGATATAATCCAAATGCTCAATCATGATGCAAAATTACGGAATTAAGGAGAATAATTGGGTAGAGATAAGTTCGGTCACTTTTTTCCTTTTTTAGCACACATTGAAGCGGCCGTGCTGTAAAATTGCGTTAAATTTGTAACGATGATTATTAAGGATGAATCGATAAATGTGCTATTCGAATTAAAGCAAAAATTTTTGCGACTAATTCCGCATCCAAAACTTATCCTAAGTGCGATTAAAAAGGCTTCAAGACAAAATCAAAATTCAGAACCCATTGAGCAGGCAAATTCCGTTAAGCTCGAGGTTGCGGATGAAAATCTAAGTCTTAAAGATTTTTTAAATTACAGAATAACAAAAGAGCTGGAGCTAAAGAAAATTATTACAGACGCAGAGACGTTTGAAGGTTTAGCTGACGATTTAAGAATACTTTATAGACATCAAGTGACCATTTGTCTTAAACTGCAAACCTACATACCAGATAGTGAAGAAGAGCTAGCGGATAGTGAAATTAAAATGTCCGATCCTTTTGATTTATATGCGCTATTAAAATCATTAAGTGGACTCAATACGGATGAGGAGATCCGAGAAAAAATCAAGGTAGAATTGAGGGATCATACCTTTGAAAATAGTGCAATCACCAATGCTTGCCTTAGAGCGAATAAAATTATTGCAAATGGCTGATGAATATCAAAAATTAAGAGAATTATTAGATAACCAAGAATACCCTTCGGTATACTTTTATAAATTTATTGTCAAGCAAGATCCTGCTAAGATTCAGCAGATCAAGCGATGTTTTAGCGAGACAGCTGAAATAACGACAAAGCCTTCTAGTAATGGGAAGTATACTTCGGTTAGCATAAAAGAAATGATGTTAAATTCAGAGGATATTATTAATCGCTACAAGGCGGTTTCAAAAATTGATAACGTAATAACACTATAAGATGGGAGACGCAAGTAAGTATGATATGTTATTAGGAGCCTTATATGTTTCCGCTGCCTTATTCTTGTTGATCGTCAGTTATCTAATTCTATTAAAAAGACTTAAAAGAGGCAAGATGGTTGCCAAAAGTGAAATTAATTTGACAACCTCACGTTATGATAATTATAAAAACTCGACGCAGTTTTTATTGGACTTGTCTCCTGATATGCATGTAGAAATGAAATTATTAGATGAAGAAGAGCAACCGGTAAGAACCATCTTAGATCAGTTGGTAGAAGCTGGACAGACGATAATAGATTTTAATGTAGATGATTTAAGTGATGGAATTTATTATATATCTTTAAAGACAGAGAGCCACTCAATTTTAAGAAAAATACGCGTTTACAAGTAATTGATCATGAAACAGATTAAGCCCACATTATTACTTCTTGTAGCAGTTTTATTATTTAGTTCGGCATTCGCTCAAACACCAAGCTTTACTCCCAAAGGAAGTTTTAGCCTTGATTTAGGTGTGCCTGCACGTCCGAAAAATCAAGCGTTTGAGCGTGTTTTAGAAGGTTTGTTAAACGCTGGTGTTGATTATCGGTACAATGTTTATAAAGGCCTTACGATTGGTGCAGGTTTGAAGTATAACTTTTTTACAATCAATCCTTTTGCTTTTAACAATACCGATATCGGAGGTGGTATGCAAATGCCGGGCGCCTATTTACACGTAGGTTATGAGAAATTTACCACAGAGCGCGTTGCTTTTTCTTTTAGTGCACGAGGGGGATATTCTTTATTAATGGCCTTTAATGACTCTTGCAGAGTAGTGCATGACGGGCAACACATTAATTCAACTTATTTCCTAGAACCGCAAGTAGAAATGGTAATGCTCACAGATAAAAATTCAGAACATGGTTTTAGTATGGTTCTAGGTTATGCACTCTATTTTCATCAATTCCAAAGCGAAGATATTTGTGTCAGTACAATCTCCGAATTATTACCCGAAAATTATGAAGGGATTACACGGTATTGGAGTATCGGTTTTGGATATCGATATTATTTAGGTAGAAAATAATAAGAGCGCGCATTCAGATGAAAAAAATGGAAGTCACATTTCTTGGAACAGGAACTTCTCAGGGAGTTCCGGTTATTACATGCGAATGTGAAGTTTGTCAATCTGAGAATAAACATGACAAGCGTTTGCGCACTTCAATTATGATGTCGATCGATGATATCAACATTGTTGTCGATACTGGGCCTGATTTTAGACAGCAGATGTTGAATGAGGAAGTAAAGCATCTGGAAGCCGTTCTGTATACTCATGAACATAAAGATCATATTTCAGGAATGGATGACATTCGGGCATTTAATTTCAAAGCTAAAAAACCAGTCGAGATTTATGCGTCTGAACGAACGGAAATTGGATTGAGGAAAGAATATCATTATGTTTTTACCGATAAACCCTATCCTGGTGTTCCTCAGGTTAATTTGCATCGAATTGAGTCTTCGCCATTTACCGTACAAGGCATCAAGGTAATTCCAATTGACGTCATGCATTATAAATTACCTGTAAAAGCATTTAGGGTAGGGGATTTTACATATATCACAGATGCAAATGCGATTGCACCGTCTGAAATGAATAAGATTCACGGTTCGGAAGTATTGGTCATCAACGCTTTGAGAAAAACACCCCACATGTCTCATTTCACTTTGGACGAAGCACTGGAATTAATTGAATCAATCGGTCCAAAAAGGGCTTATTTGACCCATTTAAGCCATTTGATGGGGAAACATGAAGATATTCAGAAAGAACTTCCTGAAAATGTTTTCGTGGCCTATGATGGCTTAAAAATCCAAATCTAGCCGCGTGAGAAGAAAACGCAAGCAAAAGAAATCGTTTCAATCCTTTTTTCTGTTTATTGCAGGAGCTGCATTTTTAGGAGCAATTATTTACCTTCTTTTTTTAAGTAAAAAGCACTCTTTTTTTTATGATGATCTCGGTGTGGATCGACCAATGGATTTCCCCGTTCTTGGTATAGACGTTTCGCATCATCAAGGGAAGATAAATTATGACAATCTTGTTCAAATGCAAAGTGGGGGAGACTCTGTTCAATTCGCTTATGTTAAAGCAACAGAAGGTGTTGACTTCATTGATTCTAGATATGACATAAACGCAGAAGGGTTTAGCGAGAAAGGAATACCTTTCGGTTTTTATCACTATTTCCATCCGGCTTCTTCGGCGCGTCAACAAGCAGCGTTTTTTGCCGAGACCATTCAATTCTATAATTTTAAATTACGCCCCGTTATTGACGTGGAAGTAGATCAGGGTCAAAGTGCTAAAGCCTTGGCAGACTCTATTCAAGTATTTTATGATAGGGTAGAAGCGATCATTGGAACGCGTCCGATATTATATACGTATATCAGCTTTTACAATGATTACCTAAGGACTTCTGTTCTCGCTCAAGAAGATCTTTGGTTAGCTTCATATTCGAAAGAACTCAGTCTAATCGATTACCCAACAATGTTACTCTGGCAATTTACAGAAAAGGGAACCGTCGATGGGATCTCAACTTATGTTGATTTAAATGTCGGAAAAGAAGGAGTGTTGGATAGTTTGAAACGATAAAGAAGAAGAGTGATGGCGCGATGGTAATTCCAACAATTAAACCCAAAACCTATGAAAAGAGATTACCATAAAACACGCTTCACTCCCCCTATTCAACTGTTCGTCGTATTTAGGTAATCGAGCTTACAGTTAATGTTTGAACGGATTTTTCTGGGATATATTATGCAGGGAGGGTAAAAAAGAAGGGGACATCCTTTGTAGAATTTTCATTAACCCAAAACTTATGAAAAAGTAATATCTACTGTAATCAGATGCCCCCTGTGCCTTTTCTCTTTTTGACTTTAAGTCAAAAAAGAAGGAGTAAGTAGCTTTTCGAAGAATTCTTCATTAACCCAAAACTTATGAAAAAGTAAAAATATACATCTTCTACTCTAGCTTACTTACTCCCTTATCATTAAATGCTTTTGTAAAATAAGAACCGTTGCTCTTTTCTATCTTTATTACAAATTTAAGCAATCTTTTACGTTTAATTAAACGAAGTATTTCTGATTTCTTTAGATTTCGACAAACCCAAATTATCTCCCTACAAAGGTAAATAAAAATTCGATATAAAAATACGTCTATATACCTAAATCTAAGTGTAAATACTTAGTTTTAAAATTCATGAATGCTAAAAATTGTTCAATCAATGGATTTTAAAGCGCTTTAATCTCAATTTTATGACCAAAAAAAGCCATCGATCACTGACCAATGGCTTTACGTTATTACATTAATTGTGGTTGTTATTCTGTCTCCGGATCCAACCCATTTTCAGGGTCTTCAACTGGGAATAGTTTTTCATCATCTGCATGGCCTGTTAAGCCATCTACGATCTCTTCTAATTGCCCGATTGATATTTGTTTGTACAATATACGCCCATCTCCATCTAATAAGAAAATCTTAGGGGTGGAGTATACATCATAAGTGTCTGCATAGTTTAAACTCTGCACGGTCGTATAGTTTTGAATCAGATTGTAGGTTTTAGCGATTCCAGCAGCGCTTGTATCAGTGACAATATTAAAAATACTATCGGTAACGCCTACGTTTACAAACTCTAAATTGTGTTTGCGAATAAATGCTTTCCAATCTTCAAAGTCATCCCCTGAAGCCTTGCCAATGGCATAGATCGGAACATTTCGTTCTCTAAACTTCTCCTCATACAAGGTTTGTAGTTTAGGAGTTGATTTTTTACAATGGCCACAATGTGGATCCCAGAAATAAAGTACTGTATAATCGCCTTTAAGATCATAGAAATTAATCCATTTTTTTTCTGTTGAATCTGGCAGAATCAAAGGAATAGCTGGATTGCCAATTAGCGTTCTACCAATGTGCTCTCGTCTTTCACATACTTTCTTTTTATAGTCATCTGTAATCCAGTAAGCTTTTGGTTCAGGTGTACAATAATAGCTTGAAGCCATGAAATAAAAGACTTTATCCATTCCCACAATTTGCATACTTTCGTATTTATTTGTGATGTGGTGAACCACATACTGAAAAACTTTATTCGTTTGGTCTTCAGCATCGGTTTTGTCAACTAATTTTTTGGCATAGACAATAACGGTGTCCGGATTTAAAAAAGAACCTTTTTTAGCAAAGTATTTATCTAATTTATTGTGGAAAACCTTACAGTTGACCACACGGTAGTCTGTCAAATCCACATTGTCCCAATAATGGTTTAAGTAATAATTATAAACATAGTTAGAATCGGTAATATTTCCTGCTTCATCCCGCGGATGCTCAGGTAGTTCAGGGTCCATTGTCATTTTAATCATTACTCCAACAAAACGATCTGGATTGTTCTCTACCAATTTACTTTGGTAGGCCTTCACTTCGTCGTTTAGTTTTTTATACTCTTCTTTAATGACATCTTTCGTTTTTTCGTCCTTCGCCTCTTTCATTTTATCACTTAAAACTTGCGCCTTTTCGCGCTGTTTACCGTTGTATTGCATGAAGTCAAATAGGACTTTATTATTGGTTGATTTTTTTACATCCATTGTCTTAATCGGTTCATTGATGTCTCCGATTACCATGTCAATAGCAGGCTCGCCATCAATGATAAAATCAATCGGTCTTCCATTTGGCAATATCAAAGCATATAAACCTCCGCGGTGCTTTGAACCATCAAAAATAGCCACTCCATTTTTTAATTCTGCTGTATCCGCATAATAGGTGTTCTTGCCAAAGTATCGCGCCATATAGATAGTTGTATCTGGTGCGCTAATACTGAATTTGATTTCTTGAGCGATTCCTGACGTAATCGTAAAAAATGAGAGTATGAAAATGAGTTGCTTCATAAAAGTATTTTGTTTAACAATTGTGCAAATATCGTGATTTTATCGCACGCAATTCTTCTTAAATTTACTGTAGAGACGAAGAAAGATATCCATGTGTTATGCCTTTAACAAAAAATTAACGTTTTTTGTTTTATTAGCTCCCTTGTCCCAAGGATATAATGCTTTTTCTGATGTTAACATAGTTAGCTCCAATAAAGACAATAAAAGTAATAATACCTGTTATCATCAACAGTAAAACGGATGTATTAACCGCTGGAATGCCATTATCCTCTAAAAAAACATTGATCCATAAAAACTTTATTGCAAGCATGATGCCAATTGAGCTTAGACATATAACACCGAAGATGATGGACAACCGAATCATGAAAGAACGCAATATTTCATTTACCCGATAACCTATGCGCATTAAGGTTCGGATTTCATAGGTTGATTTATTCAGAATTAGTTGGGAGTACTGAACAAATCCCAGTAAAGAAAGTAGCATAATAATTAAAGCTGCCGTTCCAAATATGGCAACAACAACCGACACAATAGTCTTAATCTTGGCGACATCTATGGCTGACTTATCAATATCCAAATTCATGTCCTCCATCAATTCTTCAAGTGCCCCATAGCTGTCATCATTCGTTGCTATAAACACACGTCCTGGCTGCATTTTTTTTCCCGAACCAAATTTATCATTGGCTTGTGAAAGGAAGTTCTCTGGAACTAGAATTGAGCTTATTTTGTGAGAAAATCCAACCACGCGACCAATCATCTTTTCTCTTTTCCCATTTCCTTCCATGTGAATGGTCAATCGGGCGGCCATCAGTACATCCTCTGATATTTGATTGATGCCTTGACTCTGAGCAAAGCCATAATTAATTAACATGACAAAGTCTCTTGGTAAAACGATTGGTATAAATGCGCTTTCTTCATTCCATTGCCAATCAACGTCCACATCCATGAAATCATCAGGTATCGATTGAAAAAACATATCGGCGTAAAAATGGGGTAAACCATCACCTATTACTTCCGATATGCCAACTTTAAAATCTGCCGACTGAAAAGGAGCAACGTTTTCTATAAAGTCTTTAGATTCCAAAATAGCAATATCCTCTTCAGTAAAAGCTGTATTGTTCATGCCAAATGTAGTGAGGCGCGTCACTTTCTTTTGTATGACGACCATGTTGGGCCCAAATAAATCGCCATCGGCACTTTGGAATCCGCGTACATCCTGAATGAGTTGAACGCTGAGTAATAATGCTGTCAAGCCTATAAATGCACCAGCAGTTGCAAAAATGAACTGCAAGGTATTACGCTTTTTAAAAAGGAGTTGACTTAACATATTAGATGTTTAATTCGCGATTGAATGTTTGGTCATGATTCGAACCTAAACTCGTTAGTACATAACCTGCTCCTCGCTCTTCTGTCACTTCATTAATCAGATTCATCGCAATCGCCGTATTTTTTTCATCAAGATGACTAAAAGGCTCATCCATTAACAAAAAAGTAAAAGGTTGAAGCAAAGATCGTATAATGGCGACACGCTGCTGTTGCCCCATTGAGAGTGTACCGCAAGATTGATGGATCTTGTCTCCAATGCCCAAGCGTTCAAGCATTTCAATGATAATGCTTTCGTTATATTGATGCGTCAATTTATTTTTTAAAATAAGGTTTTCCAATACAGTACTGGAATGAAATAACTGCAAGTCCTGAGGAATGAAACTCAAATCGCCTCGCCGTAGCTCAATCCAATCATGAATGGAGTATTGTTCAACCGGCTTTTCATTGATAATCAATGCACCGCTATAATCTTTTCTCAATCCATAAAGAATATTAATGAACGTGGATTTACCTTTACCACTGCTTGCGTTAAGTAGAATTTTTTCAGGAGAACCAAAACCAACCTTCTGATTCCACACACTATCAGCTAAAAAGGCTTCTCCTTTTAGTGGATCGGGAACAATATGTTGTAATTCAAACTTCATGGAGAATTTAGTTTTCTTTAATCAAAAATAAGACCATAAGGATTATTCTTTTTCCTGAAAGAGCATTTCCGTATGCGGAATACCATCTTCAAGATACGTTTTACCTGTAGAAACAAAACCATGTTTTGCATAAAACTTAACTAAATGAGTTTGTGCAGACAATCGGGCTAGGCGAGATCCGTATGTTTTTTCGAGAAACTCCATCGAAGCCTTCATCAAAATATGACCAATTTTTAAATGGCGGGATTCAGGATCACTCACAACACGTCCAATGGCAGGTTCATCGTAAGCTACGCCTGGAGGCAAGATACGTGTTGTTCCTAGAATTACACCCTGCTTTTCAACCATGACATGAAATGCCTCTTTATCTTTTCCGTCCAATTCTTGATAAGGACAGTCTTGCTCAACGACAAACACAGCAATTCTCAACGCAATAATATCATGAAACTCATCTAAAGAAAGTTCGTTGTAATGCTTTATGGTTGTCTTCATTTATTTCAGTTACAGGTTGTCAATTATATTACGGATGTGCATGATCTGGTCATCTAAAATCATATTTTCTAACGTCTCTGGGTAGATAGGATCAGCAATCACAACTTCTATTTTTCCTCTGCTTAAGTTAAAAGGTTGTTTATTGGGCCATACGTTCCGTGCACCGTGCAATTTAATAGGTAAAATCGGAACACCTGCTTGAGCAGCAAGATGAAAGCCTCCCTTTTTAAACGGTCCAAGATTCCCATCCTTACTTTTTGTGCCTTCTGGAAAAATAATGACATGTTTTCCTTTTTGAATTAAGGAGCTTGCAATAGCGATACTTTGTTTCGCCTTTGTCCGATCTGAACGATCAATATAAATCATCCCGTAGGCTTTAATGTACCAACCTAAAAGCGGAATTTTCCGCAACTCTTTTTTCGCAATAAAATAGGTGTAGAATGGCAATGTTTTGAAAAGAACGGGGATATCAATAAATGAATTATGATTGGCCATGATGAGATAATTCTCTTTTGGGTCGATTTTATCAAATCCCTCAACTTTTATACGCGTCTGCATGACAAAAAGGGCAACAGGAGACCAAAGGTGTTTTGCTACCCATTCCATACCATTTGGTATTTGAATCAGATTCAAAATAGCACCCAGGACGATGGAAAGAAAAGACCATAGCCCGAAGAAGAATAATTTTATGGATGAAATTACAGCGCGCATTCAATTATTTAAGTGCGAAAGATAGAAAAAATAAAACCTGGTTCAAAGGGGTTTATTGCGGATCAACATCAATGGCAACAAGAATAGATCTAAAATCATGATCAGCAAGAAAAGTCTCAATCTTCTCTGCAAGAATAGATTTTACTTTTTTAGGAGATGCTTCTCGCTCAAACTTAATACGAATCTCTTTGAGATAATAATTTCGAATACGTCCGACAGGCGGTATTTCTGGACCGAGCACACGATCTTTAAAAACAGCTTCTAATTTCTTGCCTAAAGTAGCCGCTCCAATTTCAAGAGTGTCTTTGTTTTTATGTTTTAGCCTAATCACAATGATTCGAAAGAAAGGAGGGTAGTGAAAGTTTCTTCGCTCAATGATTTCCTGAGTATACATGCCAATATAATCATGTTCCATCACCTTTTGAATGATCCAGTGATTGGGATCAAAAGCCTGTATTACCACTTTGCCCCGCTTCTTCTTCCGTCCAGCTCGTCCAGCAACTTGAGACATGAGTTGATAAGAACGTTCAAATGCACGAAAATCGGGAAAGTTGAGCAATTGATCAGCACTCAGAACACCTACCAGTCCGACATTATCAAAATCAAGTCCTTTTGTGACCATTTGCGTTCCAATTAACACATCAATCTCTCTATTCTCAAATTCATGAATTAATTTTTGGTAGGCATTTTTCGCGCGCGTTGTATCTAAATCCATTCGTTTGACACGAACATTAGGCAAATAAAGCGCGATTTCATCTTCAATTTTCTCTGTTCCGAAACCGAGCATTTTTAGTTTACGACTTCCGCATCCTCCGCAGGAAGCAGGAGGACTCACAAAATAACCACAGTAGTGACATTTTAATACATTACTGGTCTTGTGATATGTTAGCGAAACATCACAATTTTTACATTGTGGCGTCCAGCCGCACATCTCGCAAGACCAAACTGGGTTATACCCTCTTCGATTTTGGAAAAGAATGATTTGCTCACCGTTTTCCAAGGCAACCTCCATTTCAGTGACCAAATGTGAAGAGAAGTGTGACTTCATTGTTTTGCGTTTGGTCTCTTTTTCCAAGTCCGCGCATTGGATTTCCGGCAACTGCACACCTCCAAATCGGTCAGAAAGAGAGACTAAACCATAACGACCTTCTTTGGCGTTATAAAAAGATTCTATGGATGGCGTTGCAGAGCCCAAAAGTACTTTACATTTATAGAGGTGTCCCATTAGGATGGCTACATCTCGTCCATTGTATCGGGGCGCTGGGTCGTACTGTTTAAAAGAGTTCTCGTGCTCTTCATCAACAATGATCAATCCGAGTTGAGCGAAGGGCAAAAAAACGGAAGATCGTGCGCCAAGTATAATACGATATTGAGATTGGTCGTTTTGTAATACCTTATTCCAAATTTCAATACGTTCATTTTGGTTAAAACGACTGTGATAAACACCTACCAGGTCGCCAAAATATCTCTTCAGTCGGTTTATTAATTGAGCGGTCAAGGCAATTTCCGGTAGTAAAAAAAGCACCTGATTACCCTTGTCCAATTGCTCTTGTATCAGTTTAACATAAATCTCTGTTTTTCCAGAGGAGGTAACGCCATGCAATAAGGTAACCGCTTTTTCTTGAAAAGCATCTTTAATTTCTCGATATGCACCTTCTTGTGTGGGAGAAAGTTCTTTTAAGGTTTTAGAGGCTTCATCATCTGTTTCAAGTCGCGAAACTTCTACTTTATAGATATCGATGAACCCTTTTTTATCCAACGTTTTTAGAGCGGATTCTGAAATGCCAGCTTCCAGCAACAGGCGTTTGGCGAGAGCTGATGAAACGCCAGATTTCCATCCGCCTAATTCTATTATTTTTAAGAGTGCTTCTACTTGCTTTCCAGCTCTTTTATCCTCTTCTAAGGCGTTTAAGGCTTGAGATAATTCGGCTTCACTACTTAAACTTTCGTTTAGTTTTACAAATGTTGAAAAGCGTGGACTGTATTTGGCATTGAGCTCCTCAGAGACAATTGCGATTCTCTTTTCGATCAGCTGTTTAATCAGCGGTTGAACTGTCTTTATGCCTAGAATTTCACTAACTTCTTTTAACGTTAATTCACCTTGAATCTCGAGCGATTCCATGATCAAGAATTCCTTGTCATTCAGGTCAGATTCACTTTCCCGATATTCAGGATGTAGCCCTACTTTTGTTTCACTGGCTAGTTTAAAGTTTCCAGGTAAAGCAGCGTTCATGACATCACCAATATCTGCCATATAATATTCACTCAACCAATCCCATAATTGAAATTGTTTTGGTGTGACGATTGGTGTAATGTCTAAAACACCTTCAATATATTTAGCTGTATATTTTTGTGGTATTTCTTGATGGATTCGACGAATAATCGCCGTATAGTATTTAGATTTCCCAAAAGGAACAATCACACGGCATCCTTCCGAGATATCTTCATTCAATTCAAAAGGCACCCGATACGTGTATGTATTCGGAATGCTCAACGGTAAAATGACATCTACGAAATAGGTGATTCTTTCGGACATATTAACTTTCGGCTTTATTCAGCCTGAAAATTAATAATTCCATCCGCTATAACCACCAATCAAGTTGTATATTTCTGTAAAACCTTCTTCTTTGAAGATTTGCATCGCCTGACTAGAACGACCTCCGGATCGGCAAAAAACATATACAGGCTGATTTTTATCCAGTTCAGCAATTTGAGCCTTAAAGTCATCCGAATAATAATCAATATTTACCGCCCCATCAATGGTTCCTCCACTGTACTCTCCAGGTGTCCTAACATCAATTAATTGTCCAGGTGTTGCTGAAATCATTGTATGAAATTCATCAGCGGAAACATTTTTAGCTACGGGTCCTTCATTCGTTTGATCTGTTGACACTTTCTCAACAACTTCTGTATTCGTGCTTGGATTGTGATCTGTTTCTTCTCCCGTCGTATTCTCATTTGCGGCACAGGCCAGCATTAGAATACCCAAACTGCTGTAAAAAATTGTTTTTTTCATGGTTATCATATTTAAAGTTCTTGCATTTCTTGTATGGATGGTAACTCACCTTTAAAAAAACGGTAGGAGATTCCAAAGGTGCATAATTCAGGTGACCATAACGACAATTCCAAGTTTGCACCCCATTTGTCTGAAAAATAATAGTTAAAACCTCCTAAAGTGAAGCCGGTAAAGACGTTAAATTTCTCAGGGAACAACCTCCTTAACGTCGCCGGCAATAATTCCGGCTGATTCATCCAATAATTCACACCGACTTGCAATTTTATGTAGTATTCAAATCGATTTCTGTAAAATATAGAAAGTGCCGGGTTTATACTCAGGTTCACATAAGGTGAACCATAATGCTCATGGTTATAGTACATATTCATATACTGAAATCCAGCCTTACCGGAAATGGAAAGCACATTACCAAGAATCCATTCATGCGAATAGGAGACGGTCGGCGAACTCGAGACAAACTCAAAAGGAATCGCACTCGTGTCTGTATAGGCGCGAATATCACTTTGATGCACAATTGCTTCTGAACTAAAATCTACATTCATTTTAATCAAACGGTTGTGAATTTGACCAAAGGTAGGGGCTGCAATTAGAAGTAAAAGTGATAAATATCGCATAACACAAAATTAGTGATATTTTTGACTGCTATTAATTTCGATCAACGAATAAAAACAAAATGTAACCTTTCTTTTTTATGTTCGTAATTAGGAAATAGTCTTTGCTTATTTTGATTCAAAATAGGGGGCTTTTTGTTGGTTTTCGACTTCGGTATATTAATTGCATACCTAAGCAAAACAAAAAATTAAATTAAAATTTATAATTATGAAAAGAGTACTAGGATTTATTGGAGCGGCTTTGATCGCTACAGTTGGTTTCAACAATGCGGCTCATGCGCAGGTTGAAGAAGGGAACATTATCATTGACCCATATTATGGCTATCCAAACTTCGGTAAGGCATTCTTTAGTCCTTTTATCGATCAAAATGATATTGATGGTGTTAATTTAACTGCAATTGGACCTGCTGGTTTAAGAGCTGAATACATGTTAGCGGATAACTTCGGTTTGGGTATTGATTTTATTTATAACAGTCTTTCTGGATCAGGAACTGTTGATTCTACAGATTTTAGTGGTAATGTTGTAAGAACGTATGATGCAAAAATTTTCAGCAGAAGATATCGTATCCACTTGCGCGCAAACTACCACTTCGTTCAAACAGGATCATTAGATGCCTATGTTGGATTTGGTGCAGGAACTAATATTCGTACCATTGGTGTTACATCTGACTACCCGAATTTTAATGATGACAGTATTACAGGAGCATTATTGCCGGT
>JAURQI010000064.1 GCA_030836155.1 Crocinitomix sp. | reverse complement strand
CTCAATGACATTACAGACGGATGGGATGGAAATGATCTAGGTGGAAGTCCGGCTGCTGACGGAACTTACTTCTTTGTCTATAAAGCAACTACCGATAATAGTACGAAGCTAGAAGGACAAGGAACTATACAATTGGTGAGAAGGCAGTAAAGCTTTTCTTAATACGATATAATGATTTAGAGCTGCTATACAGATATAGCAGCTCTTTTTTATTGATCAAAAAACGGATCGCTATGATCTGAAGTCGTACTTTATCAAACGCTATTGGAATTGGGTTTTTCAAAAAACCTTGTTACTCCGCCAGAACATTGTACATTTGTAGTCTGTATTCATTCAGAACTTAAATTATTTATAGCATGCAACTGTATAATAAATTAAGTGCTGAGGAGAGAGCTGCGCTTATTGATGAAGCGGGTGAGGATCGTTTGACCATCTCTTTCTATCAGTACCATCAAATCAAGAACCCTAGTTTATTCCGGGACTATCTATTCATTCATTGGGATGCCCTTGAGGTTTTAGGACGCATTTATGTTGCAAACGAAGGGATCAACGCTCAATTATCTATCCCAGCGCCCCGTTTTAATGAATTCAAAGCTCATTTAGATAACATCTCATTTTTAAACGGCATTCGATTAAATGTAGCCGTCGAGCAAGACAACAAGTCATTCCTCAAACTGAAAATAAAAGTTCGCAAAAAGATAGTCGCAGACGGATTAAATGATGACACATTTGATGTCACCGACAAAGGTGTTCATTTAAAAGCGGCTGAATTCAATCAAATAATTGAAGATGAGAATACCATTTTGATTGATATGCGGAATCACTACGAAAGTGAAATTGGTCATTTTAAAAATGCCCAAACTCCTGACGTAGACACCTTTCGTGATTCACTACCCATTATTTCGGAGAGCATTGCGGGGCATGAAGAAGATAAAAATATCGTCATGTACTGCACGGGTGGAATTCGTTGTGAAAAGGCAAGTGCATATTTCAAACATCAAGGTTTTAAAAATGTCTTTCAATTAGAAGGGGGAATTATCAACTATGCCCGACAAGTTGAAGATGAAGGGCTAGAAAATAAATTTAGAGGGAAAAACTTCGTTTTTGACCACAGAAAGAGTGAGCGCATTAGTGATGAAATCATCTCCAATTGTCATCAATGTGGAGAACCATGTGATACTCATATTAACTGTGATAACGAAGCCTGTCACCTACTTTTTATTCAATGCCCGTCTTGTGCAGAAAAAATGCAAAACTGCTGTTCAGCGGAATGCGTCGAAATTATATCTTTACCCAAAGAGGAACAAAAGAAGCGTCGTCGGGGTAAGGTTGTCAGTAATAAAATTTTTAAAAAAGGAAGGTCTGAATTACTTCCTTTTAAAAAATAACAGCAGAACCTTCGGCTACTTGTTTAAAACATGACCGATCTCATTTTTAGTTAAGAGGGAAAACTTTATATTTGTATGTCAACCAAAGTTTGATATACTTGTTATATAAGTAGAACATAAACTTTGATACTAAATTTGAGAAATGGACAAATTCGAACAAGCTTTCAACGAAATAATTGAAAAGGATTTAAAAGTAGAGCCGCGGGATTGGATGCCGGAGAAATATCGTAAGAATTTAATCCGACAGATATCACAGCACGCACATTCAGAAGTAATCGGAATGCAGCCTGAAGGTAACTGGTTATTAAGAGCTCCATCATTACGGTCCAAGCAGGTATTACTTGCTAAGATTCAAGATGAGGCTGGACACGGATTGTACTTATACAGCGTTGCGGAAACACTAGGGATATCGCGACAAGAGATGAATGCGCAATTGCATAGCGGCGAAGCAAAATACTCAAGTATTTTCAACTACCCCACATTAACTTGGGCTGATATGGGCGCAGTTGGTTGGTTAGTTGATGGAGCTGCAATCGTTAATCAGGTTTCACTTCAACGTACTTCTTACGGTCCTTATTCACGCGGAATGGTTCGTATTTGTAAGGAAGAAAGTTTCCATCAGCGACAAGGCTATGAAATCATGGTTCAAATGGCTAATGGTACTCCAGAGCAAAAAGAAATGGCGCAAGATGCGCTAAATCGATTCTGGGAGCCATCGCTAATGATGTTTGGGCCACACGATGCAGATTCTGCGCATTCAAGTCAATCAATGGCATGGAAAATTAAGCGTGAATCAAATGATCACTTGAGACAACGATTCATTGATCGTACTGTTCCTCAAGCACACTTTTTAGGATTAACTATTCCTGACGAAAATCTCAAGTTTAATGAAGAGACGGGACATTGGGAAACCAGCCCATTCAATTGGGATGAATTCTGGAATGTTATCAAAGGTAATGGACCATGTAATCGTGAAAGATTAGATCATCATAAAAAAGCTCACAACGAAAATGCTTGGGTAAGAGAAGCTGCTGCGGCATATTCCTCAAAAGTAGAAACAAGCGTTGCTTAAAAAAGAATAAAATGGAATCAGGAGATAGAACTTGGGAAGTCTTTATACAAAAGAAACCCGGACTTGCGTTTAAACATGCAGGAAGTTGTCATGGTTATGACAAGAAAATGGCTATTCAAAATGCCCGTGACCTTTACACACGAAGAGGCGAAGGACGAGCATTGTGGGTAGTACCTACAGAAGCAATTGTTTCTGTACCTTTAGATGACGCTGAAGCATTCTTTGATCCTGGTGAGGATAAAGCATACAGACACGCCACTTTCTACAAAATCCCTGACGGAGTTAGCCACCTTTAAGACCAAAACAAATGAAACTGGAGCTTCAACACGACGAGTCAAAATTCTTGATCCGCTTGGCTGACACATCGGTCATTTTAGGACAACGATTAGCTGAAATGTGCAGCCGTGGACCTTTTTTAGAAGAGGACATGGCACTTTCTAATATTTCTTTAGACTTATTTGGTAGGGCAGAAGAATTGTACAAATTGATATGCAAAATCGAAGGGGCTGACTATACGCCTGATGATTTAGTTTATCGCAGAAATGAAAGAGAATATTATAACATAAAATTGGTCGAGCAACCCAATGAAGATTTTGCTTGGGTCATAGCTCGTCAATTTTTTCATGATCTTTATGCGGAAACTTTATTTGGTCAATTGACAACTTCAAGCAATGCTGAACTGGCAGGCCTGGCCGTCAAAGTATTAAAAGAAATTAAATACAGCCACATGCATGCAGCTGACTGGATGGATCGATTAGGCTTAGGTACTGAAGAGAGTAATCACCGTTTGCAATATGCTGTTGATCATCTGCGAAAATACATCGTTGAGATTTTTGATTTTGATGATTTGGACAGACGATTCATCGCTGACACAGCTTCTCTAGAGACAACATGGCGTAATGCTGTATCCGCAAAATTACAAGCTTGTAATATTGAAGAAAAAGAAATTGTAACACCATCTATACGCGATTTCCGTGATGGATACCACAGTGAACATATGGGTAATTTATTGAGCATTATGCAGTACCTGCCGCGTGCTTATCCAGACGCTAAATGGTAAACTAACATTTTCATTTCTTTTACATTTCTCCCCTATTCATTCAACGAGGATTGAACAGCACTGAGTGTGCACTGATTTTTATTAAAAAACAATCAATGATGACAACGACTGAAGAACATAAGGAAATTTGGGAATTCTTAACTGAAGTTCCTGATCCTGAAATACCGGTAATTAATTTAGTCGAACTTGGTGTTGTAAGAGCAGTTGATGTAACAGAAGATGGTACTTTAAAAATCACCATCACGCCTACTTACACAGGTTGTCCTGCGAAAAAATTATTCGAAGATTTGATTCATGAAAAATTAGTCGAAAAAGGATTCGAAAAAATTGAAATTGAATCCGTTTTATCGCCCGCTTGGACGACCGATTGGTTATCGGAGGAAACGCTTCAAAAAATGATGGATGAAGGTATTTCTCCTCCTACAGACGGTGACAAAGTGATACAATGCCCAAATTGTAAATCAAAAGACACGAAATTGGTCAGTCAATTTGGCTCAACACCTTGCCAATCGCTTTATACCTGCAATGAATGCAAAGAACCATTCAACTACTTTAAATGTCACCGTTAAAAAGTGACATTTATGTCTTGATCATAATTGTCTAATTCTAGCAGTTCTGTCAGGTTCATTTTAAACTGAAGATTCTTACCAGTTTCCGTGGCGACTCCTTTGGTTTTCATTTTTTTGATATCCCTTTGAAACGAGATGTTTAATTCATAGTTCATATCAAACATTTGCATCATAGCCATATTTCCATCCTCGCTATCTTGAGTTTCCTTCATGTCATTTTGCAATGCCTCCAAATTGGGAAGTTGAATGAATAACTTGTTCTTCTTTCTTTCAAACCTCAATTCCTGAGCACTTTTTCCGGCCGAATCATCCATTAATGCTCCGGTTAAACCATCGCCACTTAAAACTTCATTCAAGGCTTCAATATCAACAAAATCCATACTCAAAGAATAAATTCCTTTGTCTAAATCTTCCATTAATTTAACGTTGCTAATGCCATCTTGAGCCTCCATTTCGTCCATTGACGCTTGCATATCGCTATCATCTTCAAGCATAGATGTTGCCTTTGTCGTATCGTCAGATATCAATCCATACATTTCCGACATATCAAAGACATATTCGAGATTACCCGAAAAATCTTCTTTAAATTAGATGTTTGTCTTAACGGTACAAGAAGTCACTAAAAAAGTAGCCAAAAGTGGTAGAAAAAGATTTTTCATGATGATTTTTTTTTGCACAATATAAACCATTTTTATTTAGCCAATTGGTTGAATGATTAACCAAGGAGTATTG
>JAURQI010000063.1 GCA_030836155.1 Crocinitomix sp. | reverse complement strand
TACGATTGGGCCAATTCTGTTTACCCTTTGGTTATTTCAACAGCGATATTTCCGATTTATTATGAAACGGTTACATCAAATATAGGTCTCGGAGAGAACAGTGATGAAGTTATGTTTTTCGGTTCACAAATCAAAAATACAGTTTTGTACTCATACGTTGTCGCCGCATCTTTTGTGATGGTCTGTTTTTTATCCCCTTTATTATCTGGAGTAGCGGATTATAGTGGTAGTAAAAAGCGTTTTTTACAATTCTTTTGTTATCTCGGTGCTATCTCAACGGCAACACTTTATTTTTTCAATCCAGAAAATATGGAGTTAAGTATGCTATCCATATTTTTTGCAAGTCTGGGCTTTTGGAATAGTTTGGTGTTTTATAATGCATATCTTCCAGAGGTAGCCGAACCAAAAGACCATGATCGATTAAGTGCTAAAGGTTTTTCTTTGGGGTATGCTGGTGCCTCAATTCTTTTAATAATGTGCTTACTTGGAATGAAAGCATTTGATCCTCCACTTCTATCCGCAGAAATGTGTTTTGTTTTAACAGGTGTTTGGTGGATTGTGTTTAGTCAGGTTACCTATTCGGTTTTACCCAACTCACAATCCAAAAACAAAATCAGTAAAAAGATCCTTGGAAATGGCTTCAGAGAATTGCAGAAAGTTGGAAAATTCATCAAAAACACAAAACGACTAAAACGTTACCTACTTTCCTTTTTCTTATTTAGCATGGGTGTACAAACGGTAATGTTAATGGCTGTTTTATTTGCAAAAAAAGAAGTTTTTAAACCAGACCCTATTACAGGCGAATCTGAAACGGCTGGATTAATCATTGCTGTAATGTTAATTCAGTTTATTGCCATTCCTGGTGCTTATGCCTTTAGTTGGGCCTCTAAGAAAATCGGAAATATCAAAACAATAGGCGTGGCTCTTTTCATTTGGTGCCTCTGTTGTTCTTTTGCATATTTCTTTGTCTATGACGAAATTAACTTTTATATCCTTGCTGGTGTCGTAGGCTTTGTAATGGGCGGGACACAATCCTTATCTCGATCAACCTATTCAAAATACCTTCCAGAGACAAAAGACACCGCTTCATTCTTTAGCTTTTATGATATTACAGAAAAGTTAGGAATTGTAATCGGTATGGTGATTTTTGGTTATGTTGAATCTACTTCTGGGAATATGCGTATGTCCGTATTGGCTTTAATTGCCTTTTTCATTCTCGGTCTGATAGCCCTTTTCTTCATCCCAAAAGATGAAGAAAAAGGTACCTTAAATGCTCCAATCACTGATCCGGTTTAAGAAAATTACTGATCAATCTGCTAGTAATTGAACATCATCAAGGATACGTTCCATTTCGAGCTTTAAAGTTCCGTTATAGATGCCGCGTAGATGACCAGCTTGATCCACGAGCATAAAATGCTCCGTATGTAAAAATTCATTGCTGTCTTTATTATAGCCAATTGACTCCTCAGCGAAATAACCTTTTCTTGCCAAATCGTAAATATCAGTTCGATTGCCAGTGACCAGGTGCCAACGCTGATCGTCTACTCCGAAATTTTTGGAATACGACTTCAGTTGCTCAACCGAATCCTTTTCGGGTAATACCTAATGAGAAATAAACTTTACATCTCTACTTGAATTATCCTGCAGATATTCCATATTCCGCATCATTTTCGGGCAAATACCACCACAATTAGTGAAGAAAAAATTGGCGATATAAATGGAATTTTTGAAAGACTCTTTAGTGACGTGATTTCCATTCTGATCAACCAAATCAAAATTGGGCACCATGTGCAAGGTATCTTTCTGATCAGATTCCCATATGGGTTGAAAATCAGGTGTGTGATAATAAGGTAAAGTCAACACCTCAGCTTCAGGTATTTGTTCTTCATACTTATCTTCTGCGCATGAAAACAAGAAGAGCGTGAGCATTGGCATAAACCACCAACTATTATTTATCTTCTTGATTCCAATCATTACTGCAGTTTTTAGATCCTGTTAATCCGTATTTCCGATTCCCTATCACCTCATAATTGGCTTTAATAGAACCGTCTGGTTTCCATGACTTTTGTGTCCCAGATTCATGCCCATCCACATATTCGAAAGAGGTGAATTGTTGACCGTCTTCATACCACTCTTCGACAAGACCGTGATATAAGCCTTTTTGATAATCAGCTCTAAATTTCAACCGACCATTGGACCAATATTTTTTGGTTTGCCCTTCTTTACGTCCTTTTTCGTAAGTGGCCACTTCCATTGTATCCTCATTAGGAAAGAGTCTTATGATCTCGCCAAAAAAGGGTTGGTTATCGATAGAGAAAATACCTCTTTCCTTTTCTAACCGCGCATCAGTTGCTAGAATCGATTCGAAATTAGGCGCTTCTTTACACCCTATTAAGAATAAGCTCGTCAGAAAGACGATAATACATTTATTGCGTAACTGTGCCCGGCGTTCCATAAAATCCATCTCCGTTGATGTAAGGGTCTTCTGCTGTAATGTGATAATGATAAATTCCCTGAGGAAATTCTGACGTCGCATGTGAATGCCCATGATAAACGTCTAAATCATCATTTGTTATGAGATTACCATCTTCCATTGGACCATAAACTGGGAAACCATCTAAAAGGAATCCTATTAAGGCATCTTGCCCTAATGTGCTTGTTAAATAAGTGGGTTCAATATGATAATGATAAGTACCCGTTGGATGACCGTTGTAATGATCGAATGTATTGATCTCTTCTGACAAGTCATCGCCAGGCGCCGCTTATTGATTAAATATAGCTACACCATTTAAAGCAACACCAATTGGTCCCAAAGGGGTCAACTCATGTCCTTCATCGACAGTGGGATTCAGAGGCAATCTAAACGTGAAATTTTGCTCATCGATCCGATTCGGATTCTGAAAATAATCAGGATTTGTTCCACCATACGCTTCATAACGCTCATCTTCCCATTCGGTTCCTTGGTAATAAGGACTCTTATGATCAGGTGTTCCTGAACATTCTATGACCACATAATCGCCATCTTGATAAACTTGATCAACATTATAGAACTGTTGATAAGCTGTTGGAAGCTCAGCATTTATTGCTGGTTCATCGGTATTTTCCTGATTCTTTTTACAAGCGACAACTGCAGCTCCAATCAATAAAAAGGTCATTGGTTTTAGGTAGTGGTTCATATTTTTTTGAATTAGACGGTTAAACGATTCAAGGGTTATATGGTAAATATCAACGCAAGTAAAATGATTTCAATCAAATATTCTAAATAGCGTTGTTGCTTGCTCTCCTGTAGTCTTCCATTTTCCATACTCCTCTTTTTTTGATATTAATAATCACTTGCCTACTATGACACTGATTATCTGAGAGGGTTTAATCGAAATAGAAAAAAAAGAAACTTTGACTGAACAATTCGCTTTAGTGATTACGCAAAATCGATAGAGAAATAGCGGTTTTTAAGCCCGTTTAAGCTTATTCTTTTCACGACGTTTTTTAAGTACCAAAAGGATAAAAAAACCAAACAGGGCAGATCCTACACCATACCAAAAATACCGATGTGTTAGCATCAATTCGATGTAGTAAGGAATCAATTTCCAATTAAAAGGTTCCTCCCCTACTTCATTTTCCCAAAAGCTAACATCGTATTCTTCGAGTTTTAATAATTCTTGACCTGTAAAACTATTGGTTTCAAAACTCACTTGACCATCCTCGCTCACATTTACCATAAGAACAGCATCTCTTCTATGTCCGCGAATTGCCGTTGCAATGAATGTTAGATTAGACGCTTGATCTTCAAAATGAAAAAACGAGGCTGGTGCAGTACCTAAAGAACCTGCAAACCAGTAGATATTTGCGTTTTTCCCCATTTCTTGCAAAATTGGATGCACTTCTTTGCCAAAGTTCGTACCTCCAATCGATTGGGTATTATCAGTGAATAATCCGTCCAATGCTTCGTAATTATCGCTCCAAATTGTTCTATGCGCATATATAAATACATTCTTGCACGCAGCATCTTTAGCTTTTTGCGCGACTTCTTTCAATAATTCCATTTGCTCATCAATGATATCACCATTATCTCGTTCAGAGTCTAGAATCAAATGAACATCTCCGTTTAGCTCAAAATAAAAGGCTGTCTCACCATAATTATCTTGATAGACATCACCAGAAAGATCGTGGTTACCTACTGTATTGACTAGCGGTAATCCCAGTCGATCAAAAAGATAGGTCTGGTAATTTTCTTTATCATTTCGAATGTCCTTGAATAAATCACCCAGACAAACCAGCATATTTGCTTTTGACTCATTAATCCAATCAAGATTTGCCATTAAAGTATTCGTCGGCATATTTGAGATATTGTGACGATTTCCATAAAAATGACCACTAACAATAAAATGATATCCATTAGAGTCTATCGGAGCAATTTCATGTTGATTAAAGGGCGATTGGTATTGTCCATTAGCCATTTTGATCATACTGAGGAGAGCAATCACTAAAAAATATTTCACCGTATTAATCATCCTGTTTTTTGAATTGACTTAAGGTTAACTGTTTGAGTTTTATAGAATAGAAAGTTAGAATATTGTCCTAATGGACCTAGCGTGTCTTTGTGAACACCATAATCTCCTGATATAATATTACATGAATATGTTTTAAAGCTCGAGGCATTTTTTAAATCGGCCAGCAAGTTATTCTGTTCGAATTTTGATGTCCAAGTTGAAAAACTAGTGCCATGATCTAAGTTAGCAATCTGGCGATAACCGCTAATCGACGAAGCGTGAACATCAATATCAGAACCAGATGCAGTTAATAATTGATCTCCGTTTGCTGCATAAAAATTCCTTACCCGTATGACAGAGCGATCAAATTCGCCAAGACTACTCATATTTCCGCTATAAGAATTGATGATAGTTAAATTAGAAAGCGTTGCTTTAATTAAAGGTGAATTAATATCAGCCATAACACAATTATCAAATTTTAGCACGCCTTCATTTGACCTAATTAGCGAATGATGGATATTCAAAAAAGATGTATGCACTGCCAAAAAGCTACCTTGGCTCAGGTAAATGGCAGTTCTTTCCGTTGATGCAGATATTTCTACGGGATTACTTTCTGAACCAAATAATTCCACATTCCCTTCCACAAACAACTGACCGTTTCTTTCAAAATTAATCCGCTGTCCTTTATATATATGAAGTGTTTTACCTGAAGGAATTGTAATTTGACTGGTAATCGAAATAGCACGTCCTTCAAAAAAGGCAAGTGTATCGTTGGCCCATTGCAGCTTTGATCCTGACGAGTCTCTGAATTGATTGGGATTTGGTAATTCGGCATTCATGTATGAAGGAAGCTCTGACACATTTACCTTAAAAACATGCTTACTTCCTGGAATTCTTGCCATTAAAATGAGATCCTTGATCTTAGCATCGTTATGCTTAAATTGGAGGAAATCATAGTGCAAGAAGGTATTCGCCGGCTTTGGACCAAGAACGATTTTCTTGACAGGCGCATATTCCTTTTTATTCATCACTAATCCCAAAATTTCTATGGGAAAGTCTGAAACAGGAGCTACAGCAATCTTTACAATCGAATCATTTTCGGTTTCGAGAAAGGCATGAAAAGGTTTTGGTAACTCGAGATTATGACGTATCAATTCGATATTTTCGTAATACCCTCCCCAAGTAAATTTGATATAGGAAAACTCTTCAACCAGGACACCTCTCTTTTTATTGAGTTCTGGTTTTACAAGCTCTTCAAATTCACGCATATAAGCTTCGTCACAAATACGATCGATAGCACGAATATAGGATGAGAAAAAGCTAGTGTCAGCGAAGAGCATATCATGATAATTCTGACCAATAGATTTATAATCATTGGGTCTACGCTGTCCAGCAATACTATAGCTTTCTCGGACTGAAAAACTTTCATAACCCACAGGTTCAATTCGTTGTGTCTCTTGATTGTAAAAGAACTTGACGTCACTCCAATCCAAGGAATGATAACCTCCTACTAGGTCAATTACGGCATGAAAAGCAGCCATTTTTTCGATATCAAACACATTTGACACCGAACGCTCACCTCTTCGAAAAGACTCTAACATGGCAGCTCCAGTGCGGTAGTTTTCTATTAAATTCGGATCATCTTTTGCTACGCCCCGATCGTAAGCTTCAGGAAATGAAGATGTATAGGCTGCATATTCTTGGTCCAAATAGAGGCTATCCATTTCATCTATACGCGACTCCCAATACAATTCAGGATTCCATCTTAAAATGACACCAGATGGTCTATTGTTGTCTTTTGAAACATGTTGTCCAAAATGCTCTTCGATAGCGTAAACTCCTAAATCCTTGTCGTTGAGTTTTAGCTTAATGAAATCATATTTAAGATGCATGATATCCTCTCTTTCGAGCAGTTCATGATACACCCATTCGTAGGCGTAATTTCGCGTTGCCGGATTTTGTAAAGAGAAACGATACATACCCATGATTTCGCCATCTGTCTTGACTCGAAATGACCATTTGTCGCCTTCTAAATGATCAGTCATATGACCTTTAAGTCGCATCTCGCCATCAAGTGTATCGGCTCCGTGAATGACTTCACATTTAATATAATTATCTCCTTTATTGATTTGAATACCTCTATTAAGCGCCTCTTGTCTTTTCTTTTCAAGGAATTTGTAATCCTTATCAGAGATGTTCAATTCAATAAGTTCAGGCTCTATATTTTCAGCCAGTTTTTTATTGGTTTGATAAGTATCAATGAAATCACCTAGGCCTTCAAACCCTTTCGATTTGACAAAACGATTGGAAAAATATAGTCCAATACATCCTAAAACGAGGATGATCAGAATGACATTCCTAAAGAGCCGGGGCTTGTTCAGTTTTTTGGTCATATTGTGTTTCTAATTGATCATCTATGTAATCCTCTCCTTTGAGGTTACTGAGTAATATAGTAATTATGGTGAGATAGATAATTGTAAAAGGATTGAGGGAAGCCACTAGCCATGACTCGAAATAGATATTAAAAGCCAATGACGTAAATATTGCAATTGGTATGTAATTATCGCGCATAACCCGACCTATAATGGCTATTATCGCTCCGAAATAAGCAAGAATACCTAGAATTCCCGTATCCATCCACAACGATAGATATGAATTGTGCACTCCCCCTTGATGCCCTAATCGAGAAAGCCAATAGTAATTTGGACGCATAATATGTTCGTCATGACCAAACCCTCCACCTACAAAGAAAAAGTCTTGAATTTTGAGCCATGCAAACTGCCAAGCGACAATTCGCCCAGACCCCTCCTCGATCGAGTCAACGCGAAAAAACTCCTCCAAACCAAAGAAGCTAATCACACCAATAAATACATCAAATATTTGATCATTAAATGTCAAAATAGCCCCCAAAACAACTAATGCAAAAAACCAGTTGATTTGAATTAATTTGAACATCACATAGAAAAGAAACATACTCATCATACCATTTCGAGACCCTGTCCAAATAACCGAGAGCAATAACACAAAAAGGATGTAAGCATTCTCCTTTTTCGTAAAATGTGCCATTTTAAATTTTCTGACAATCATCCAAAGAATAAATGTCAGGTTAAGGAATACACCCAATCCGTTGGGATTACCCAGCACCCCTTTAAATCGTCCTACTTTCATGGCTATATCCGGAGCGACAAAACGTAATACAATACCAATGGTGAGCATGCCTATAATAAATGTAATTAAGGCTTTCCAAAATCGTTCACCGTCTTTTCGGTGGAGATAAACTACAAAAAATGGAACGGTCAAATACATTAGTATAAATGAGATGCTTTTTTGTATACCTACTTGAAGATTTATTGAGTCTGTCAGACCAATAATTGCAATGATTATGAATGGAATAAAATAGAGGAAGACCAAGGGGTATGGCTTGAAACTAAAACGGTCGCGTATAAAAAAGAAAAAGAGCGCAAGTGGCACCAATGGTTTCAAGTCTTTAGCAAACTGCAAATCGTCATAAGGAGCGCCATCAACGGGCACATAATCTGCTAACATTAGCGTCCATACAGCTACAATAAACATTTCAAAATAACGCTGTCGAATACCGAAAAGAAATATGAAAGCGGGATAAACTGGATAAATTAATGGACCTCCCCATACACCGAGCACATACATGATAACGAGTATCATGATAAACTGAGAATGCTCTTTATAGGCAATTATCATTAGAGGTTATTAAGTTGATCTTTAAAGATTTTACGACGATCTAGCAAAAAGTTTACATTTGCTTCACAATCTTTTTCCCATTGCTCAACGGAACGAATAAAACGCCATCTCCGAATGTGTCGTTCGATTTCAGGTTGATAGGTTTCAAACAACCGATTATAGGTTGACCTAATATTCGATGTTGAAAGATTTGCATCTAATAATTCCTGCCCTCTTTCTTTGAATTTCTTAAGAAAAGTATCTTGTTTGATAAGGGCTTTGAACAATAAGCCAATAATCGATTGGCTATTTTTAATTTCCTCGAACATGTTATGATTGACGTTATCAGATCCAGGATATGCCATACTATAATCCATATCATTCAATATCCATTTCCAATCCTTTTTGTCTGCCTTATAAAAGGTCACATTATTGTGAAGCCAATCATTATTGGCAAAGAATGATTCGAATAAGACATAATCGATGAATGATTTAATACTGAGTGCTTCTCTTAAACGAGCGTATAGACTATCTTCGTCAGAGCCACCACTTTCTAAAGACCTGATCAGCAAATCAAAACCTTCTTTAACATCTTGATCACCACTTTTTAAACGTGTTTGATCTCCGAACACCTCACAATACAAAATGGTCACTTCTTCTCTATTAACGCCTTCTCGTTTGGCAACATAATAAGCATCAACACGCTCTCTTAGATTGTAAATCCCCCAATAATTACCATTCATATAGCCAATAACTGGTTTACCTTTTTGCACCAAGACATTTGTCCCTTTTGCCAATTCATGAATTAACAAATCAGCAAACATCGTTTTCATATTGTCATTTCCAGAATTTCTCAATAAAAAAGAGCGAGCCTTTTGATTTCCTTCTGCCCAGAAAGGTATTTTTTGAGATTCTGCTCGTCCCTCTTGATCAGTCAAGAAAAACTTCAATGATTTTTGTGGAAAATAGCGTGTTGCATTACCGCTAACAGCCATTATTGCATGATAGTTATATTCATGAATATTTGAATCTATATAAGAACAGTAAACTGGTCTTCTCCATTCTTGTCCACGATTTGAGAAGTTCGCTGAACGGTACCACCAATCCTTTTGAAAGCCTTCATCCATATTACCTGCAGCACCGTAAATTAACATGCCATTATACCAATCAAATAAATCTCGTTCTGCAACACTTATCATCACAGAGGGTAAAACTGATATAGGAGGTGGGTATTGTACTACCATCGGGCCAGTTACAACTTGCTTTTTAGGTTCTTTAACTTTCAATACAAGTGAAAGTCCTGTGGGAAAATCGCCTTTTGGATGTCGCCATCTCACAGAAGTTGTATGATAGATATTGGGTGCATTTGTTAGTTCCGACAAAACCAAAACCCCATTCCGGGCTATTTTAAAATCATCTCCACCATTGAGTGAATACAGTAATTCTTGCTCTTGATTATAACAATATATGGAGTCATCTTTAAAACCCAATGATGATGGTATATGCAATAAGTCCTCTGGACCTGTCAATAATTCGCGGTATTGGGTCCTGCGAAATATTTGATTTCGAATAGAAGGAAAAGCTAACCACAAAAATAGTCCACTGAATAGAAGCAAGATTAGCAGTGGATTAAAACGCAACCCTTTTTGAACGGGGAATTGTTTCATATCAGTCTTTAAGTGGTGTAAATGCAATCAATAACAAAACAACAATTACGCCTACTGCAGTTAATACTACGCTTCCGACCCCGCAACCAATCCCTATTGCCACTAAAAGAAATTGACCAAACGTTTCAATTTTGGATTGAGAATTATTCTTTAAAAACAATAAAATAGCGGCAGCAGCAAGCACGGAGAATGGCAAACTATACTTAGCTATGGCGCATAAAACTGCAATAGTCACCGCGATTAAGACACCAAGCTTGATGGTAGTATTGTCTGTTTTTTTATTTATCAAAAATTGCACAGCAAAGCCTAATATTCCTGCAACTACGAGCTGGAATAAAAAAAGTGGTAGTTGTTGAATTGGAAAACCATTTAGGCTGTCCACAAAAATATCCTGAATAAAATTCATATGCTTATTAGCTTAAAATCGTTTCGGTTGGTTTCTCGGCGTAGTCAGGTATAGAAACACTGAAATTGTCTAATATTGTCGGGAAAATTTCACGTGTAGAGACCTGCATTTCACTCATTACTGAATGGCCGAATGAGGGGTGATAGATATAACAATGTCCTTCAGGTACATGATAAGCCGTTGCATTTGACTTATCCTCAATCATCACATTTTGCAATCCTGAGTCATCCAATGAAACGGCTACGTCATTCAATTCAATCGCTGTTGTTTTTAAGTTTTGCTGACCCAAATCAATTGAAAAACGTCCTTCACCCAAATCACGATAATTGACCAAGTGATCATTAATCTTCATTGTATCCAACTGCTTTTTAAATCGTTCAGCATCCTTGACGAAATAGTTAAACTGTGGTAACATTGACGGAAGGAATCGGTAATCATTTGGCTCGATACCAAACTGATTAAAGAAGGCATCATGATTTGTTATATACAATTGTGTTTCAATTGGTTCAGCTTCTAATGCTTCTTGCCCCATGCTTGATGTAATCATCAATTTATAAGCTGGATTTTGATCGACAAACTTGGCCAGTTTTCGGAGCATGTCGTCTGCTTTACCCATTGTGAATAGAATCTCGTTTTCATAGCGTTCGATCCATTCCTTATCATATTTTAAATCTTCGTATTCATCTGGGAATACAGCAGCCCAATAACGGTGTTGTGAGGAGGCTACATGATTTGTAAAGAAAGTGGTAAAGTCTGGTTTCTCTTTTTTGAGCAATTTAAAAAAGACGTCAAAACTTAAAACTGATTGATAGGTTCTTCTTCGAACGGTTTTCCATCGCGTCGTTCTTTCTTGTACCAAATGACTTGCTACGTCTTTTAATGTCCCTGGTTTAAAACCTAAACTGCCGATCTTACCAAACAGTCGAAACATATCCTTGTATGGAATTGTAGAATCGACATTTCTGGCTGATTTACGACTTAATCTTAGGTTGATATCCTGGAACAGTTCGATATTTTTAGGAAAACATTCACTACCTGTTGCAAAAACATCTGGCACGTAAAAACTATAATGCCCTTGTGTCTCAGGTGGTGGATAAGAATGTAAAGAACCAAAAACTCCGGTTTTAAATTTGTTTTTTGCTAAAACATCCCACAATGCAGGAAACTCTTGATCAACTTCTGATAGATCTTGGTTAAAATCAGAAATGAAGTGTTTCTGGTTGGTAACACCTCTATGCAACGTTGGCCAAGTATTCCATGGAGAAATATGCCCTCCATTCTCGCAATAGGTCTCAAATTTTCTTAATTGATCCATATTTTGGGCCAACCATGATTGCGGCCTCATTTTCCGATAATAGTTGATGATTTTGATCGGAACTTCGTTGAGTTCAAAAAGAATTATTTTATTCATAGAGATCTTGGTAGTAGTCCTTTTTGCTTCTGCTATAAAAGTATGAAAAATTCCGATTAAACATTAGTATTTGCTGATATTTTAAGTGATTTAAGCGGTTTGAAATAAACGAATATTTTGAAATAAAATGAGTCTAGATCAATTCCGTATATTTGACGGAATTTCAATTTAAATTCATTGGGAAAGGATAAAGACCATATACTTGTTATCAATAGTCTGCGCGGAATCGCGGCTTTTTCGGTCGTTTTATACCACTTCATTTGTACCACACAGGATTTTGTGCACACCGATTGGATTCTTGAAACTTTTGACTTTGGACAACGTGGTGTGCAGTTATTTTTCATCATATCTGGTATTGTTATTCCGTTGTCAATGATCAAATCAGACTATTCATTAAAGCATTGGAAACATTTTATTTTGAAGCGATTCATCAGAATTGAGCCTCCTTATCTTGTTGCTATTGCTATAGGTATTATATACCTGACCGGGCGGAATTTTATACCTGGAACGGCTGCTGTTGACTTAACCCCAAGTATAAGAGACGTTGGGTTGCATTTGGGCTATTTGGTTCCCTTTTTTGAGGACGCAAAATGGATTAATGATGTATTTTGGACCTTGGCTGTGGAGTTTCAATACTATTTGATTCTATCCGTCCTAATTCCGCTTTTGCTGTCTTCAAAATGGGCTTTACGGTTTCTGTTCTACGGAATTTTTATTGGCGCTGGATTCATGGGTACGAATTATGAGTTTTTCCCTCACTGGGCGCCCTATTTTTTAATGGGAATCGTTTATATTCTATATCGGAAGAATAGAATTGATAAGATTGAAATGTTGATTTTGGAATTGATCTTGATTGGTGTCAATATTTATTTACTCGATTGGGTTGATGTGTTGATTGCTGTTTCGGCCTTATCCATCATTCACTTTGGGTCGCATTTGAAGACCGGAATCACCCTATTTTTGGGTAAGATTTCTTATTCGCTCTATCTGATTCACTCCCTTATTGGCGCCGCATTTATTAATTTTCTATCTCACCAGTGCGAGTACTTCTGGCAAAAACTACTGGTTGTTCTCGGTGGGATTTTAGTGAGTGTTTTTAGCGCTTGGTTGCTTTATCGTTTTGTTGAAAAACCAACTCATCAATTCGCAAAAAAAATCGGTCAAAAAGCCTGACTGCGCTTATCTAATAATTTCATTAAGTACTGACCGTATTGGTTTTTTAGCAATGGTTTAGCTAAAACTTCCAGTTCTGATGCAGAAATATAGCCTTTTCGAAAAGCAATTTCCTCTAAGCAAGCAACTTTTAGACCTTGTCGTTGTTCTATAGACGCTATAAAATTAGATGCTTGCATGAGGGATTCATGAGTTCCCGTATCTAACCATGCCATTCCTCTGCCTAACAATTCTGTTTTTAAGGTACCTTCTTCAAGGTAACATTTATTGAGATCCGTAATTTCAAGTTCTCCTCTAGGCGATGGCTTCAGTGTTTTCGCTTTCTCTATGACCGTATTATCGTAGAAATAAAGTCCTGTTACTGCGTAATTGGAACGCGGGTCTTCTGGTTTTTCTTCAATTCCGACAACATTGCGATTCTCATCAAACTCTACCACACCATAACGTTCGGGATCATTGACATAATAGCCAAATACCACAGCTCCATTATCTAGATTTGCTGCGTTCTCAAGAATTTTTGGTAAGCCGTATCCATAAAAAATGTTATCCCCTAAAACAAGGCAAACATTATCATCACCAATAAAATCTTCCCCCAAAAGAAAAGCTTGCGCTAACCCATCAGGTGAGGGTTGAATACAATATGATATCTCTAACCCTAAAGATTTCCCATCTCCAAATAGTTCTTTAAAAACCTCAATATCACGTGGGGTGGAAATGAGTAATACTTCACGGATGCCCGCCAACATTAGAACCGACAAAGGATAATAAATCATCGGTTTATCATAAATCGGTAGAATTTGCTTCGAAACCGACTTGGTCAATGGGTAAAGTCTAGTACCTGATCCTCCTGCTAATATGATTCCTTTCATACGGTTTTGTTTGTATAATGCTTAACGAGATTTAGTTGAGAATGTTTCCCTCAACACCAAATATTTAAGGTTTATTGGGCTGGAGAATGATTCGCCTTCAATAATCGCCGAAAATGATTAACTTTTCCGGTCGAATTAACCTATGCTGAATTCGTCGATATGAAAAATTTGCTTAAAACATTAGGACCAGGAATACTTTTTGCTTCAACCGCAATCGGCGTATCTCATTTGGTTCAATCCACAAGAGCAGGTGCTGATTTTGGCTTTACAATGCTATGGGCAATCATTCTAGCAAACCTTTTTAAATATCCATTTTTCGAATATGGATCACGCTATGCAAATGCCACGGGAGAAAGTATCATTAGTGGTTACCGTCGTCTTGGAAAAATACCTATTTGGATATTCTTTTTAATAACCATTGTATCCATGTTTTTAGTGACCGCAGCGGTAGGCAATGTTACGGCTGGTTTTATGCAAAATCTATTTGGAATCTCCAGTTCAATTGGCACTGTCATTATCATATTTATAATTTGCATCGCTATTTTAATCTCGAATAATTTCAGTGTGCTCGATCGGTTAATCAAAGTGATTGGTATCGTTTTATTGTTATCCACGTTGATAGCATTTATTTTGGTACTATTTAAAGGCCCTGTAAGCAATGAATCCTTATTTGCGATGGATACCATTTCGGACAAAAGTCTTTATCTCAGCTTTCTTATACCGCTAATGGGATGGATGCCTACAGCGCTTGATTTATCAACCTGGAATAGTCTTTGGACAGTTGCTCGAATAAAAGAATCGGGGTATCATCCAACGTTAAAAGAAACTAAGTTTGATTTTAATTTGGGTTATTTTTTATCAGCTCTTTTAGCTATCTGTTTCGTGACGCTCGGCGCTTATGTGATGTTCGGGTCCGGTAAAGCTTTTTCAAAGTCTGGAGCAGCATTTTCAGGTGAAGTGATCGAACTTTACACGGCTACATTCGGAAATTGGGCAGAAATAATCATTGCCTCATCCGCTTTTTCTATCATGTTTGGTACTTGTGTTGCCGTTTTTGATGGTTTCTCAAGATCAATGACGGCTAATATAAAAAACATCTTTCCCGTTAAGACAGAACGGACCTCTGAAACCAAACTATATCGCATCGTTTTACTCGTTCTTTCATTTGGATCTTTCGCCTTAATATTTCATTTCCAAACAGATCCTGATGGTTTTATGAAACTTGTAAAGTTGGCGACATCTGTCTCCTTTATCATTGCTCCGGTTATTGCTGTGTTCAATTTTATTCTGGTCGGTAAAAAGTATATTCCTGATTCACATCGACCTAAACGCTTTATGCTGATCCTTTCTTATCTCGGTATCCTATTCTTGAGCATCTTTACCATTTTTTACATCTTCCAAGAAGAGATGATCAACTGGATCCTTACATCATGGTAATACATCTATTTTTAGCATTTTAACCCGTTGAATTTGCCAATAATTAACTGATCGGCTATTATTTGTGAATTGTGCAAAAAGTAAGACTAAACTAGCCTTGTCAAAAACCTACGATACTGACATTAATTTTCATAAGCATCTTGAGGAGGTGAAGTATGTCTTGAGCCAGCGATTGCTGCTCTTAACTGCAGTATTCTCTTTATCGATTAGAACACTCTATGTGCTCGAAGGTGATATCAATGGATACTTTCTTTTAATGGGTGGAGTTGTTGAAGGTATATGCTATCTAATTGTAAAAAAATCGGGGAAATACTATTTCCCAGCCTTAATCTGCTTAATTCTGTTGACAGTAATGAACGGTTTTAACCTAACGATTTCTTCAAACTTTCATCACACCGGGGATTTTCTTTGGGCCATCTGCATCATTACCGTAGCTTATTTTTTATTAGGCAAAAAATGGGGTATGGTTTTTACAGTGATTAATCTCTTGAGCATCTTTGTCATGTTCTATCTCGTGCGTCACGGATATATTCATCAATTGGAGAAACCTTATACGGAATTCAGTCAGGTAAACTTCTTTATTAATCTTGCGATGGGAGGCTTCATTTTCTCCTATTTGATCATAGAATTCATTCGCCAAATTCGATTTATTGCTGAGCAGTATAATTCAGCAAACACCGAATTATCAGAGCTTAATCACGACAATGGTAAGTGGAAAGAAAAAGAGGATAAAACAGAGGGACTCGGATCGGAATTAATAGAAAGTTTTGTAGAACAATTAGATGGTACCTATTCGATTCAAAAAGGAAATGGAACCACTTATGTCATTGTTTTCCCACTTCGCAATAAAGAATAGTTAAATACCCAGATACTCCCCATGTATTGAGGTTTTTCTTGGGTTCCATGGATCCTGATAGGATTTTTTGAAGAAAAATTCTTGTAAATAGGCTACTGTTCTTACCGCACGTAAATACATCCCATAATAAAGCACCATACATGGCAAATACACCAAGAAATAAGACATAGAAACATGCGCTTTTGGTCGGTATAAGGAATAGACAACGAATTTCACGTAATTCGTTGTGGTATAGAGCAGTATATTAGTAATGAAAATATTCAGAAATAGTGGCCTGTAATAAGTTAGCATGATTCCGAGGTATACATACCACTTAAAATTAAGTAAAACATTATAAGTAATATTCTCAAAGGCTGAAATAAAATTAGAGAATTTGAATGATTGATTTGGAATCAAAATATCCCTGTGCTTCCGCATACGGAAACGCACTAGCGATTTGTCCCAGCGCAAACGTTGCTTAATTAGTTTTTTGAACGTATTCGGCACGGAAGTCAAACAATTTGCATCTTCTGCAAAAGCAATTTTGTATCCTTTTTTTCTGATTTTCACCGTGATGTCACCATCTAAACCTGGACCAATATCCCATCCTTTTAATTGATCCAACACATCTGCTCGGAAAGCTCCAAATGCACCAGAAATAATTCGATAAATACCTAAATAAGAAGTAACTGTTCGACCAGTTGTAATCGTGTTAAAATATTCAATTCCCTGTAGTGTTGTCACAAGACTTTCATTGTAATTTCTAACACTCACATTACCTCCAACTCCACCGACACGATTATCCATGAAAAATGGAATTAAGATTTTCTCCATTGCATCGTTATCGTATGAGCAATCGGCGTCCAGATGAATGATATATTTACCTTTAGCAAAACGTAATGCGCAGTTGGCTGCAGAAGCTTTCCCTCCCCTTAATTCATTCCTAATGAAGGTGTCAATTAGACCTGCTTTTTCAAGCGAACGCCCGATTATAGGGGTCTCATCATCTGAACCGTCGTCAACAACAATAATTTCAATGTTTTTATAGGTCTGCTCACTTAAAGAATTAGCAAGCTTGTAGAGGTGCTTCCCTTCATTTTTACCCGGAATAAGTATTGATACCAGCGGGTTTTCAAGAAATAATCTTCTGCGTGCATCCTCTTTTTTATCGCGTTGTGTCCACGACTTAATTTTATATAAATTAAGTACTATAAATTCTAGAAAAAAATATCGAATAAACTCAAAGACAAAATAGAACCAAAACAACTCAAAGAAATAAGCTGGTGTAAGTGTGGCTAAAAACCGCATGTAACTATCCAGAATTCCTTCCATATCCCTTAATCAAATTCTGCAAGCAATTCTCTCAATTGCATTTCGTGAGGTTTTCGGTAATCTAAAGCGACCGTCTTGGTTTCAAAATTCACTTCTAAATCATCAAAACTTGATTTGATTAGCTCTGATAACAATTCTACCATTTCGCCTGTAATTCGCAGGGCGATTTTATGCGGAATGTCGTTCATGGAAACCACTATTGTAGATGAACTCCAGAAGGCAATAACATCAGATGATCGAATATTACTTCTAATAACTGAAACTAAATCTTTAAATACCCCTCGCTGCAATTCACTTCCGAGCTTTGAGTATACCTGAGAACTATTACCAATATGAATAGCACAAAGGTTACTGTCTCCTAATGTTTGTTTTAAGCGCTCAATTTCATACTTGAGCATTGTTTTGAAAGTATCGTACTTAACTGTGCCCACAACATCTTCAATATCTTTAGAAGTTGATGTAAAGCCCTTAATTGCCGCCAATTCACCTTTTTTTGTAAGGCGATAAGTCTTAATGTCATGGGCTTTTAGCGTCTCCACTGAACGATCTGTATGACAAGACATACATTTTGCATTAACATTATAATCCTGAAAATTATGACTACAGTTGTTACAATGGTGAATAACAGATGGTTTGTCATAGTCAACTCCAATATGGCGAAGTCGTTTATTACATTTTGGACAATCTAATTTATCATCAATTTCGTTAGAGAAATCTTTCATTGGCCCAACATATCCGCAAGGAAAATGGTGAATAATATCATCTGGAGTTGTGTTAGAACTGCTACACTTCGGACAAACCTCTCGATAACTCATATGACTTCCCGAACAAGATGAACATAGGTAAACTCGATCAAAATATTCGGAACGTAGCATACCTTCTTCTTCTGCCAAATTCAGAATTTTCAGTGCAAGATGCTCCTCTTTCTCCTCAAAATTAATTGCCATGAAAGGGAAAGAATAATACAAGTTGGAATATTTGTCTGGAATCGGATTCAACACCTTTAACTCACGGACATACATCAAAGCAATAAGTTTGGTGATGACCTGCGCCTCGAAAGAAACAGAACTCGTAATATTCAAACTATTCTTTCGGATATTGATTTTATCAATTTCCTTATTCACAAAGCCTAGGTCATCTAATGATTTGATTGAACCATCGACCAATTCTTCAATATAAGGGACATCATCCAAGACATCCTTTTTAAGCAAGAAAATGGGCGTCAAATAAATATCTGGATCTAAATTTGAACGGACCGCATTAACAATGAGACGAACAAAATCGAGGTTTTTAACCTCGATCACAACAGCATCATGATCAGCAATTTCCTCCAACGGTGGAATTTCGAAATTTCGGATATAGACATAGGAATATTGCCCTTGTTCGAGTACAAAATTTGACTTGTAATTATGTGTTTCAAAGTGTTTCATTAAAACGTCCGTTTTCGTAATTTAACACTCAGTTTATAGTAGCGTTTCCAAATTTCAAGATCCGCTCCTGGCGCGGGAACAATATCCACCGCTATCGTTCTTTTTGCTGGCTCATATTTTTCCTGAAATTCTTCAGGGATCAAGACAGTAGAGGTATAAAAGCGTTTAATAACGCCTTCACTTTCTTTACCATCAGGGAAACTCACATCAACCATATCACCAACGTTTACATAGTTTAAATCTTCTTGATCAAAATAGCCTTTTACATGCACCGAATCAGCCCTATGTACTTTCATGATCACTTGACTTTTAAGCGCTACCTCATAAGGTTCTTTGAAGATCCTAGCGATATAACCGTCTATTGGTGATACAAACGCGCGATAAGGTGAAAAGGTTGCAGGCTCTTCTTTCTTCTGAACACCTGCTTTATTATTCTTTAAGTCATTTATCTGTTTGGCAAGTACTTCGTTTTCAGATTGGGCCAGACTAATCGTTGTTTCTAGTTTACTAATTTGATATTCAAGGTTGTTTAAATCTCTTTCGGTTGCAGCGCCAAGAATAACCTCATTTTCTAATCGCTTTAATTGACTTTTATAGCTATTCATCAGCTTTTCATCACTTGCGATTTGACTATTATTCAATTCAATACTCTTTTGAAGTGCGTACATCTCACGTTCTGCCCAATTACTTTGATTGGATGCGGCTTCATTACTCTTTATAGCAAACTCATTGGGGTCTTCAATTAAATAGGTAAAAAGCGTATCACCTACTTTCATATTATCACCTTCTTCAATCAAAAAACGTTCAATTCGAATATCCTGTGTTTCTCCAATCTCTACAGTCTCAAAGAGGACTTGACCGTCGGCCGTAATATAGAAGCTGTGTAAGAAGAAATAGCGTAGAACAAAAAAGACAATTAAGCCCAGTATCGATAAATAAACGATACGGTCCCAGTTAATTCGAGAACTCGATTTACCGGTCACCTTTTCTTCAAGGTAACGCAGTTTTGCATTTTCTTGTCGTTTAAAATTTAAACTTTTCATTCTTCTTTTCTTCGATCAAAATTGATCATACGCTTCATATCGTGGAAGGCAAACTCATTTACTTTTAATCTTTCTTTCAATTCAGCCGCCTTATTTTCCATGTCCAAACGAGTATCAAAATCCTCAGTCCGCAAGGCGATAACCGTCTTGGCCCCGTAGTCATTGGTATATGCTTCCAATTTTCTTACCAAAAAATCTGTATCCACATTTTCATAGCACATGAAATATACTTTGTCTACTAATTGGTAGATCTTATCCATAATTGGACGATCATAATGCTTTGGTACCGAAACTTCTAATTTTAAATAATTCGCTGCGCAAAATTCATTTACCTTCTCTATCAATACGACATAACCATCTAAGAGTTGCATTCTATCGATCTCCCAATTCGGAAAAGTATGTGGTTCAATATCAATATGAAGACCCTTTGGTTTTACATCATTGTAATTCGCCATAACATCCGCTAGGTAAGATTTGATATCTGGATGGTCAAATAACTTATTATTCCCTAACATGAAATAAACTTCTTGTTGATCCTGACTGTATTCTAGAAAATGCTTTTTTGTGGTCATTGTATCTGTGTCCGATACCGCAACAATTAATTTGTCAAATTCATTATAAATTGCATACTCTGCAATAAAATCAGGGCTGTAATCCTCAAAGGTTTTACTCCAAATATAAATTGAGCGCTTATCTTGTTCAATATAATCGTAAAGGTCTCCTGTGGATTGACTTTTGATGAGTTCTTCTATACTTGAGCCAGGAATACGGGTATGAATTTTTAAAGCTTTTAGGTAAAGACGTTGTAAGCTTTCTAATAATTCTAAATCTACCTCCATAAGTTCATCATAAATATCCATGCCCACAAAAGGGTCCGGAGCCATATGAGATAATCTCAACTTCGCCCTTTCGATTCTCAATTTTTCGTTGAGCAAACGACGGCTTTGATAATTATTCACAAAGCGCTTTAATTCAAAGCGAAATTCATAAGCCGTATTAATAACATCTTCATGAATTTGCGAGCGGTTACTCGTAAAACGTTCATTCTCGTATTTCCAACGTTCATGCTCGACTTGGTTATTCAAATCGGTATCAAAATTTAGTGGCATACGAAAGTTTAACCCGGCAGAGAAAAATGCACGATCTTGCATGCCTGCATCTACCAAGTCATAATAGCTATACCTCACAAAAGGGCGCAGACCTATCTCATGATACCATTTATAATAAGATTGATAGGTTTGTCCGGCCATCAAACTGTCGGTTTGTGCGTTTAAGCGCTCAAAGATTCGCTCGTAGTTAAGGTCGATAATGGGCAAATTTAACGCCTTGAAACGTGGTCCTGTTTCATCCATTTTCAAGAATTCGGCATAGCTTTCATAAACCTGAACCAAACTTTCAACTTGGGCAATTCTCAGCTCAACCTCTATTAAATGCTCCTTTTTCAACTTTCGAAGCAAAACGAGATCACGAATCAATTTATGCTGTTTTTGTAAAGCTTCAAAGCGGTTATTTAAAACCTCTATTTTCAATAAACTAAAAGTGTATACGGTTTGATCAAAACGATGGAGATAATACTGTCCTTCTCGAGTAACATCATTACTCAATTTCTCACGTTCAACGCGGTCGCGGAGCATTTGACCCTGTATTTTATTATCGAAATAACCATTATCCAATACATCCCATTCCACACCAACCTGCAAACGACGCTGATAGTTGATATTTTGTTGTAAATCTTCTACGGGGTCTAGGTTAAAGTTCTGGATATAACCACCTACTAAATCAATACCTAGGTCTTTTTCAAGCTGTTCAGCTCTTTTCTCGAGATAAGTTGAGCGATCGGGAAAGTTATCGAGTTTCTCAATTTCTGAAATGCCTCGAATTACGTATAAAGACGTATCCTCAAATGATAATGTTTGATATGAAAAATCACCGAATAAAGCCGTCAACTCCTCTAACTTATCGGTCAACACGCTATCTTTATTCTGCGCAAAGCCAGTTAGAAAGCCGAACACGGCTAATATAAGGAGGTTTTTTTTCATATCTCAACGGCACTAATACGTTCAAAATATCAATGCTTTTAAAGAGTTTGGTTTAATCAAGTTAGGGGTAATTAATACATTGAATCTACTCGTTACCCTTGCGTAAATATACTTACTACAAATTAATTTAGATGATTTACGGATTAATTACGCTAAAGTTACTTTTTGCGTAGATAAAACGTATAATGGATACGATCAATTTTGGCTCGAAATATGAATAAGTTTACCACAATTGAAATGCCCTTTTGGACAAGTCGCATGACCATGTAATCCGCAGGGTCTGCAATACAATTTTTCCGTGACTTCAACAATTTTCGAATCGTCAGATAATGGGCCAAATCCAAAAGACGGAACAGTAGAACAAAAGAAAGCAGTTACGGGAGCATTTACAGCACTTGCAAGATGGAGCGGAGCAGAATCGTTAACATACGTTCTGTCAGCATTTTGAATCAATGCAGCCGAGGCCAGCAAACTTAATTTTCCTGCGAGGTTAATGACATTGCGATCATTACAAGAATCAACAATTGTTTTGAGATAATCAGAATCATTTGGAGCGCCTATCAAATAAATAGGTTGCTCTTTATTAAAAGTCTTAATTAGCTCACACCACTTTTCAAAAGGCAATTGTTTCGTAAACCAAACGGAAGATGGTGCAAGAACAAAATATTGCTCGGTTGAATCGGTTAATTGCCTCACTTGATTAAGCTCCTCTAGCCCGGGATATAAACGTGGTTTCTCTATACTCGCATTCGGACTCAAATCCTCTTTTATGAGTTGGAAATTGCGCTCTATTTCATGTAATCTAGTACCAATCTCATGTTCATATTTACGATTGAAGCCAAAAGCAAAAGGATTTTTCTTAAAGCCTACTTTTGTTCTTGCTCCGGAGCGCCATGTTAGCCAGCCCGTGCCACCAAATCGCTGTAAATTATAAACGATGTCATACTTCGTTTTGCGTAGGGTCTTCTTTAAGTTTAGAAGCGCTTGGTATTTGCCATTCTTTTTATTCCATATCAACACCTCATTTATAAAAGGATGTCCTTCGAGGAGACCTTCATTACCTTTTCTTACTAAAAGATCAATCTGTAATTGTTCTTTCGAATGTTTATGCAATGTTTCTAGCAAGGAAGTAGCAAGAATAACATCCCCGATAAATGCAGTTTGTATGACAAGTACCTTTTTCAAGATTTGGAAAGGTGAGCGTATTTTTCTCGAACTGTATCGTCTATAGCGATAGATCTTCCGTTGCTATCAATACGAACAAATGTAAAAAACGTAGAACAAACCAATTCCTCTTCTCCCGAATAAAAATCTTTTTTACGTGCCTCGATATAAACTGTTATCGATGACTTCCCTACTCGCTTTACTTCTCCATAAATAATGACTTGCTCTCCAATCTTTACCGGCCTTTCGAAAATCATTTCATCAATTTTAGCCGTCACCATATTTGGATTCTTACAAACACTGCAAGCCCATGTTGCTGCTGCTTCGTCCAACCAAGCCAGCATGTTTCCACCAAATAAATTTCCGTGAACACCTATATCTTGTGTCAAGCACAATTTAATGGTCAGTTTTTCCATATCATTTCTCATTCTAAAGTTCTAAAAGTTTATTTGCCCAATCTCCCGTGGTGTAAGTCATTCCTAATTTATGACTTCTTTTCGCCATCTCACAAAGCTCTTGACTGTTTAATTCTGTTACCTTTTTCATGGCTTCTTTAAGTTCTTTTGTTGAGGATGCATCAAACGACCAGCCATTATCCACAAGAAAAGCTTCTTTTGCTCCCACCGCATTACTTAATACAACTGGAAATCCAGCTACAGCAAATTCATGCACGCTTACTCCCCAAGGTTCAAATTTACTGGGCAAAACATAAACACCTGTAGCAGCAATATATTCATCCATTTGATCAGGCTGGACAAAGCCAAAATGTTTAATTTTTTCGTGTTGAACACGATTATCCCATTGATCACCTGTACCTAAGCACCAAAGCTCCCAATCTAACGCTGGGTTTTCCTTTAACAGAGTTAGAAAGGCACTCCACAATTCAAAAATCCCTTTATGCTCTACATATCGTGCAACAAATAAAAATCGTTTCGGAAAATTCTTTTCCTTAGCCATAATCGATCGATCATACCTCCCTTTAAAGAGGTCAGTGTCCGCGCAATAAAATCCCGTTAAAATATTATCAAAACCAAGTTTTTTGGCAAATTTAGCTTGCGGTTTTCCAGTCACCCATACATGTGTAAAATATCTTTTCAGCATAAAAGGCGACATCATTGCTGCCACACGTTGTTTCAAACTTCCTACCCAATGATTGTCAAGTGTCAACACCTTCTTTACTTCGCCCTTTAACTGCTTTACCACAGCTAAGTAATCTTTATCCATCCATCCACTGCAAACCACTATATCGGGTTCAAAATCATGAACACGCTCTGCCAATGACTGTCTTGTGTATCGCGACTTTTCTTCAATTTTTAATTCATTGAAGCGGCTAAAATCAAAGGGAGCCTCATTGTTAACTGGCCATCGAATAATCAATACATCCGCATTTTTCGATAGTTCTGCGGCAGCCGCAAGAAAATATCCTGCTACTTCACTGTATAAAAATGCTATTTTTGTTCGAACCATAACTGCCAACTTTGGGCGCTACAAAGGTACATTTTTGATTGATGTCTACTGAAAAACATACTTTTTTTTGTGCAAACCCTGATTCTGGAGTCCTATCACCAGAAGAGTCAAACCATGCTGTGAGAGTCCTACGATTGGATCAAGGCATGCTCATTGGCCTATTAGATGGTAAAGGAAATTACCATGTCGCCGAAATAAAAATAGCGCACAAAAAAAGCCTCGCGTTTGAAATTATTGAAACAGATTCAGCGAAACCTAAAAAACCTCAACTTCACATTGCTATTGCCCCTACAAAAAGTATGGATCGCTTTTCATTCTTTGTGGAAAAAGCTATTGAAATTGGGGTTCAGCGCATTACACCTTTGCTGTGTTCAAATTCTGAACGCAAAACAATTAACGAGGAAAAGCTTATAAAACAAGCCATTGGAGCACTCAAACAGTCAGGACAATATTACTTAACCCAAATTGATCCGTTGCAGTCCTTAAATAGCTTTTTTGACAATATAGAATCAGATCAACAGCGCTTTATCGCTCATTGTGAAAATGATCATACTAAAAAAGCGCTCTTCCAGAACTGTAATGTTGATAAAAATATCTTAATTTTAATAGGACCAGAGGGTGATTTTACACCCGAAGAGATTACCTTAGCAAAAGAAAATGGCTTTCTGCCCGTTAGTTTGGGAGAAAGCAGGCTAAGAACAGAAACAGCAGGTATTGTAGCATGTCATACAGTAAGTTTATTATCATCCTAACCATACTTTTTTCGGGACTATTACTCCGAGGTCAGGACAGTCATGCCTCTTATCAAGTGGCTGTATTAAAATATCGCGGCGGTGGTGATTGGTATGCAAATCCAACGGCTCTGCCGAACCTTGTAAAGTTTTGTAATAAAAACCTGAAGACCAATATATCGGAGGATGTTGCAACAGTTGACGTATCTGATCCTGAATTATTCAACTATCCTTTTGTACACATGACTGGACATGGCAATGTCGTTTTCACAAGTGAAGATGTCGAGAACCTTAGAAATTATTTGATGGGAGGAGGTTTTCTGCACATTGACGATAACTATGGGATGGATCAGTTTATTCGAAACGAATTAAAAAAGTTATTTCCATCATTAGAATTGGTTGAATTACCACCGAGCCATCCTCTCTTTCATCAAACTTACGAGTTCGCAAAAGGCATTCCTAAAATTCATGAGCACGACGATAAACCAGCAAAGGCATACGGTATAGTTTGGGAGGGACGTTTAGTTTGTTTATACACCTATGAAACTGACCTTGGTGACGGCTGGGAAGATCAAGAAGTTCATGGGGATAGTGAATCGAAACGACTAGAGGCGCTTCAAATGGGAGCGAATATTATAGAATATGCATTTACAGCTGCTCATTAGATTTTGGGTTTACATATCGCTCTTTGTTCTTCCTCTTTTGTCCTTTGGACAAGGAGACTCAACACGTGTAGTATCTTCTCCTTACAAAACAGAATACAATCCGTGGTTCAAGCTAACAACTTACCAGCGCGGATTTGATAGTGAAGAATTAAAACGCGAGTTAGATAACTTGGAAGCCAAACCGCGACGTAAATGGTCTCGTATAGATAGTCTTAATTTTGCAGAGACCTCTTTAAAAGCAGGAGAATTAGAGTTGTCCAATTATTATTTCAACAATCTAAATGTTGATTACGATACCGAAAATGACTATTGGTGGAGTTTTATGATCTTGAATCTGCTCAATGGTGATTATGACGAAGGCATAGAGAATATGGATAAAAATAGTCCGGGTATTCTAGAATTCTCTAAGCTTCATTTTCTTGATCGCCTTTTTATTGCATATCGTGCTGAAGCTAAAACACCAAAATGGTATAAAGAAAATAGCATATTTAACTGGGAAGTCGATTCAACTTTACTCACCTTAGACAAAGACTCTCCCGAATTTGAGGAAGAGATCATCAAACCGCTTCAGAACTTAGATGAAGTGCTGAAACTTTTAATCCATTACATCCATGACGATGATGCCATTTTGGCGCATGCATGCTATGAAATGGGAGTCATTCTAGAAAATTACATTTCTTACACCGAGGCTTATAACGCTTATAGCATTGGACGACATTACAATAAATGGGACAAGGTTATTCAAAATGCATTAAAAGGTGCAAAGTCAAAATTGAATAAGAATAAATATAAAATTCCGATTTTTACTCGGATATTTCCAACAACGGAGAAATGGCGTTTTGATTATGATTTGCTCAAAGAGAAAATTATTTTTGAACGTAACGACACAATATCTAAAAATGAACCAGAACTCTTGGTTAAAATAGAGGAAGAAGGGATTGGATTCCCTACAGGATACGTCACTATTGGCGGGATATTTATGATGTTCCTCTTAGTATTGATATTTCTTAAAACACGAAAAAAATGAAAAAATTAAGCGCCTTCTTATTCATATTTACGGTTATCCTATGTGGTTGCAAAAACCAACAAGAGTCAACGGTAGAAACCATTGATGTCACCCCAAAAGGTGAATTGGTTATGAATTTCAACACTGCTGGACGTTCTGCACCGATTGGGATTCAAAACGTAACGTTAAAAGGAAATAAAATGGCTCTTGAAGTCATATATTCTGGAGGATGTAAAGACCACAAGTTTAGGCTAATGGGGCACCCTATGATTTCCAAATCTATTCCACCTCAGCGCTCCATCCGTCTGCACCACAATAATAATGGGGACGACTGCCGTGAGCAGATAGAAGAAACACTCGTTTTTGACATTTCAGCGTTTGCCTATGATGGAGGTGAAATTTCGTTGATTCTGGAAGGTTACCAAGAGGTCATCCCATATATCCCTCAAAGATAAACTTGGGGAAATCTAGAATTTATTTTTGAAAAGCCGAGCAAAATCTTTTGCAAAGTAAGACAGGATAACAGATGCACCCGCTCGTTTAATGCTTAATAGCATTTCTGGCATGGCTACATCATAATCTAGCCAACCTTTTTCGCAAGCCGCTTTTAACATAGCATATTCACCACTCACGTTGTAGGCTGCGATTGGTAATTTGCTATTTGATTTTAATAAATGAATAACATCAAGATAGCATAGTGCCGGCTTAACCATTAGGAAATCAGCGCCCTCTATAGTATCTAATTCTGCTTCTATCAGCGCTTCTTGTTTATTTGCAGGATCCATTTGATACGTTTTTTTGTCTCCTGCTTTTGGGGCAGAATCCAAAGCATCACGAAACGGTCCGTAATATGCACTTGCATACTTTGCTGTATAAGACATAATAGAAACATGATCATAACCTGCATGATCTAACGCATCACGAATACTCCCCACTCTACCATCCATCATGTCAGAAGGACCAATAATATCGACTCCTGCTTGTGCCTGAGCCACGGACATTTCAGATAAGATCGGTAAAGTTTCATCATTTAAAATGATACCATCTTTTACCAAACCATCATGACCATCGCTGCTATAAGGATCCATTGCAACATCGCTCATTAAAGCAATTTCAGGAAAACGTTCATTTATTCTCCGAATACTTTTGAGGTAAAAATTGTCGGGATTGCTGGAATAAGTTGCATGCTGATCCTTATATCTTTCTGGAACGGCTGGAAAAAGAACAAATGAGCGAAGTCCGAGCTCCAAAGCTTCTTCTATTTCACGTTCTAAATCAGATTGCGAAAAACGAAAGATTCCAGGTAAAGAAGGAATAGCTTGAGGTGCACCTTCACCATAATTCAGAAAAAGTGGATACATTAAATCCGATGGACGCAATGTTGTTTCTGCCACCATATTTCGGATTGTTTCATTTTTTCGATTTCTTCTCGGTCGAATTCGCATAAATCTCTGCTTTTGCTACAAAATTAGGATTAAAATCAATATCAACCTAAGCAATCTGGAATTGTCAAGAACCTAGACAAAAATAAATACAATAAAAAAATCACTGAAGAGTCGCAAAAACCATTGAAAATCGAATATTTTATTTAGCTTTGGGAGAAATTAATGCTATGAGATTCACCCATAAACTTTTTCTCAGCTTCGTGCTAACAGGACTCTTGTTTTCATGTGGCGGTGAGGGAGTAGATATTGATTCTGAAGAGCCAGACGGCGACGAATTAGTCGTTGTTACAGACGCTGTTTTAGATTCTACTCAATCACTTAACACCAATATTAACGGAAGAATATTCAGTATTCCTTCTCCGATTCAGATGGTCTCATTGATTAAAAGTCAGAACGACACCTATAATGAAGAATTGCTGACGGATGCAGATGGAGTTGATAATTATACGACAACATTTAAACGCGCAATCATCATGGGTGTATATGGTGCGGATCTGGGATACGCCACGGTATATGAGAAAAACGTTCAGGCCATGACCTATTTAATATCTGTCGATCAACTATCTGAAAATCTTGAGATTTCCGGAGCTTTTGATGCTGACCTTGTGCAACGTTTCATCGATAATGGAAATAACCAAGACTCGATGTTAGTCATTATGTCTGAAGGTTATTGTAAGGGCGATCAATTCTTGAAAGATAACGAGCAACATGATGTGGCCTCGTTGATTTTAACTGGGGGATGGATTGAAGCACTTTATTTTGCAACGTCTGCCTACGAACAAAGTCCTGACCAAGAAATTGCAGATCGAATTGGAGAGCAAAAAACGGCATTGAAAACAATAATCGAATTGCTTGAAGATTTTAATGGTGATGGTACTTACACTGATTTATTGACCGATTTGAAAGACTTAAAACTAGACTTTGATCAAATCAAGTTTAATTATCAGTTTATAGAGCCCATGACGATTGAAGAAAAATCGTTAACACAAATTAAGAGCAAATCATCTGTACAAATAGATGCAGAAGTATTGAACAATATCGTTGCGAAAGTTAAGTCGATTAGAAACGCATTAATAGGATAAGACATGAAGAAATTAGTTATACTTTTTGCTTTAATTGTGGCGGGACAAACGACTTTTGCTCAAGCATGTGATTCATTAGTAAATGTATGTTACGATCACCTTTCTGCAGATGCCAAGGCCGGCAAAATGTTCATCTCGGATGGGCAAGTCTATCAATCATTTGTAGATGCTGAGCAAGCAGCAGAATTTAAGGTTACGCTATACGGCGGTTCGATGTATCGCATTGCAACATCAGCTGGAACAAAAGACGATTATGTCATCTTTAATGTATACGACAAAGAACGAAACCTACTTTTCACTAATCAAGATAAAGATAACCAACCATACTGGGATTTTCAAGTTGATAATACGCTGGATTGCTATATCGAAGCATATTTAGATATCGACAAGAAAGTATCCGGTTGTATTGTAGTCTTACTCGGATTCCAGAAGTAAGAAAACAATACTAGTACCTATAGAAAAATGAGCCAACCAATATTAAAAGCGCTCATGCAACTCTTTGCAATTATTGCAAGGGTTGATGAAGAAATTGACATTCAAAATCCGGTAACCCAAGGGACTGGACGAAAGATTGTTCAATCATTTTTGCGCGAAGAATTAGGCTCAGCAGCGGTTGAAGAATATTTAAAAATCTTTGACGAGTTCTTAATTGCATATCAAGGCAAATCCACAAAAAAAGACGGTATAAGAAAGAAGACATCGGTACATTCAGTTAAAGTTCTTAGAATCTGTACACAAATCAACGAAGAGCTGACGCAGCGCCAGAAGATGATTGTTTTGGTGCGGATCTTAGAGTTTATCAATGCCAATGATTTTGTAGCAGATCAAGAACGTGAGTTTGTGCAAACGGTGGCGGATACATTTAATGTATCTATGGATGAATACAAGAAAATTTTAGAATTTGCTGAAGCTCCTGTCGACAAAATTATAGATGATTCAAACCTGCTTTACATAACTTCTAAAAAGGATGAGCAGTTTGAAAATGCAAAGCATATTTATTCTGAAGGAATAGAAGGGCAGATTCGTGTGATAAAGATTGAAAGTGTAAACTTTCACTTCTTCAAATATATGGGCAAGGCAGAATTGAACTTGAATGGCCAGCCAGTTCGTCCTTATCGACACATCATACTCAACCAAGGTAGCTCATTACGTTCATCCAAAGTAACCCCCATCTATTACAGTGATATCATTGCTAGTTTCTTGTCTGATAAAACAGCAAGTAAGATTGTATTTAAGGCTGACAACGTTATCTATAAATTTAAGGGAGGGAAAATTGGTCTTCATCAATTCAATTTTGAAGAAGAATCTGGATCACTACTCGGTATTATGGGGGGGTCCGGTGCAGGTAAGTCCACTTTATTAAATATCCTCAATGGTAATTATATTCCGGCTGAGGGGGCTGTTACGATTAATGGTGTAGATATTCATCATGATCCAAAAGCAATAGAAGGTGTCATCGGATACGTTTCTCAAGATGATCTATTGATTGAGGAACTGACCGTTTATCAAAACTTATTTTACAATGCTAAACTCTGTTTTGGCAGCTTAAGCGACAAGGTGATCGCTAAGAAAGTACTCAACTTATTAGTAACATTAGGTCTTTACGAAACGTGTGACTTAAAAGTCGGTAGTCCATTAGAAAAGACTATTTCTGGTGGTCAGCGTAAACGATTAAATATTGCACTCGAATTAATTCGAGAACCTTCCGTCTTATTTGTAGATGAGCCAACTTCTGGTTTATCATCTCGAGATTCGGAAAACATCATGGACTTGCTAAAGGAGCTTGCCTTGAAAGGTAAGTTGGTTTTTGTAGTGATACATCAACCTTCTTCTGACATTTTTAAAATGTTTGACCAATTAATCATTTTAGATGTCGGTGGTTATCCTATTTATCAAGGAAATCCCATTGATGCAGTCATGTACTTTAAAAATCTCATCAATCACGCCAAGAGTAATGAAAGCGAATGTCATGTCTGTGGTAATGTTAACCCAGAACAGATCTTCAACATCATTGAATCGAAAGTTGTTGATGAATACGGAAAGCTAACAACGCACAGAAAAGTGTCTTCTGAAGAGTGGAATGAACATTACCTTGAACTGCTCGAAAACAAAGACACAGAAACAGAAGATGCTACAGAAATTCCGGAAAGTACCTTTAAAAAACCAAGTCTATTTAAGCAATTAAAGGTATTCTTTATAAGAGATGTACTTTCCAAGCTTACGAACAAGCAATACATCATGATTAACCTTTTAGAGGCTCCAATCTTGGCTTTTGTCTTGTCTTTCTTCGTTAAGTTTTACAATACAAGTGGAGCTGAAGCATACTCTTTCCATGACAACCAAAACATTCCGTCGTTTTTATTTATTTCAGTTATTGTTGCCTTGTTTATAGGCTTAACGGTTGCGGCAGAAGAAATAATCAAGGATCAAAAAATATTAAAGCGAGAGTCGTTTCTTAATTTGAGTAGGAGCTCTTATCTTGTTTCTAAGATTACCATCATGTTCATTATCTCAGCAATACAAATGTTGCTGTATGTATTAATTGGTAATTATGTCTTGGAGATTAAAGGCATGTGGGTGGAATACTGGCTCATTTTATTCAGTTTATCCTGTTTTGCTAACCTTCTTGGTCTCAATATATCCGCTAGCTTTAATTCTGTAAAAGTTATTTATATCCTCATCCCAATTTTGATTATACCGCAACTATTATTCAGTGGTGTAATCGTTAAGTTTGATAAACTTCACCCTTTATTCGGTGATGAACAGTCGGTACCATGGGTAGGAAATGTTATGGCCTCTAGATGGGCTTATGAAGCACTTTCCATTACGCAATTCAAGGAAAATGAATACAACAAAATTTACTTTGATTATGAGAAGAATAAAAGCTTTGCCACATGGAAGAAAGATTATTGGTTGCAGGAATTAACGGCTGAATTAGACTTTGTTAAAACAAACGTTAGTGATACTTCAAAAACAGCCGACGTTGAGCATTCTCTCTTGATTTTAAGAAATGAAATTGAACGCGAGCAAGAATTTATTCAAAACTTGGTTTGTAACAGTTGCATCGATCAACTTACACTTGATCAATTTACAATGAGCACTTACGATGAAGCCAATAACTACTTTTCGATTCTAAAGAATCATTATAAAACAATTGTCGATAATAATCGCGCTAAAATTGACCAGAAAACGCAAGAAATTATAGAGAAGTACGACAAAGAGACCTATCTCAGCTTGGTAAACGAACATACAAATGAATCGTTGACACAATTTGTTACCAACAAAACGGATCTAACCAAACTAGTAGAAAAAGATGGACGCCTCATTCAAAAATCCGATCCGATTTATCTCGATCCTTATGACGCTGGATTCTTTGGTGCGCATTTCTATGCGCCAAGAAAAAAAATATTTGACATGTATGTAAATACATTCACCGCCAACATTCTGGTTATTTGGGGAATGACATTATTGTTGATGATTACGTTGCATTTTGACGCGCTCAAGCGACTATTAGATACGTTTGAAAAACTTTTCTCCCGCATCAAGATTGGTTAATTCCTTTTGATTTTTTTGAAATATTTTTTTCCGTTGTAGAAAAAAATGGTTTATATTTGCCATCCCAAATTGAGCAGTCTTTTTCTGATCCACAAATCAGAAAACAAAAGAAGTTCATACTACACAACGGTGTAGTTAAAATATTAAAATGGTGGTTGTAGCTTACCGATGAAGTCTTATTACGAGCAAAGCTCTATGCGACTAGATCGGCACAGGTAACTTCGCTACGCAGCGGTGTAGTAGAACATTAAAATGGTGGTTGTAGCTCAGTTGGTTAGAGCGCCTGGTTGTGGTTCAGGAGGTCGTGGGTTCGATTCCCATCTTCCACCCTATTTTTTTTAAGCTCCTCAAATGATTGAGGGGCTTTTTTTTGTTTTAATGTGACTAATAAGAAAATCAAAAACGACTCTAGTCAAAGAAGGAGCAAAAAAGTTAGTAAGGTATACATGCTTTGCAAGTTATTCCGCTTTTTGCAATCTGGTTAAACCGTAGAAAAAAACTGAGCTCTTTAAGAATGATGCGTATAATGACCATTCTGTAAGCGCTTATCGTGCTAGTTATTTTTATACAAGCGCTACTCGGCAAGCCCTTAATACCCGGTTAAACCGACAACTCTTCCTTTCGGCTCACTAATATGTCATCCAATTGGAGGTCTTTATGATCCTTGTGAATGTCTTCGTGAAAACGATCTAACTTTTGCAACATTCCTACAAGCTGAAGTAACTCTTCATTACTGAGAATGCCCGCACTGATCACCGATAATTTATTGAGTGTTTCTGAAGATTGAAACAATGCCATCTTGCCACTTTCAGAAAGCTTTATCCGTTTGCTTCTTTTATCTGCCGGATCTATTTGTTCAGCTAAAAAGTCTTTCTTCAGCAGCCGTTTAATAATATCTGTACCGGTTGTAATCGCATGACCATTCATTTGAATCAATTCTGATTTCGATAACGAATCAAATTCAAGCAAAGGAATGAGGTAGGTGAACTCATCAACACTGCCAATTGGTGTTGTGCTCATATTCTTTCGACTGTAGTTATCAATATACCTTCCCATCTTGCCCACAAGCGCAGCAGTCATCTCTAATAATGTTTTCCGACTGAACTTTTTCCAGTTCTCGGTGTTAACCTCTTCGGAGTAATTTGATGAACTACCAACCATCGATTGCGCATAAGCAATAAATGAAGTAAGATTATTCGTACCCTCTTTTTCAGAGTGTTCGGATTTAAAATCTTCATATAATCGAATGATTTGGACCAAAGTGCTTTCCATTAAACAAAGGTAATAAAAAATAATTAAGCACGTTTTCGTATCATATTTTATGTTTTATTACGAAATTGAACTATATTTGCACCAGAATTACGAGAACGTTAAAAAATGAAAATAATATTCTTCACCCTCTTGCTAGTTTTTAGCATTTCTGGAATTGCACAGACGAATGGAGCCATCCAAGGAACAGTCATTGACAAAAACACAGAAGAGCCGCTGGCCTTCGCCAAAATATTAGCGGAAGGGACCAACTTTGGGGCAATCACAGATATCGATGGTAATTATAAATTGGATCTTCCAGTAGGAAATTATACCATTCGTGTTACTTATGCAGGATACCAAACCTTCAAGAAGTTTAATATCCCCGTCAATTCTGGAAACATAGAGACTGTCAACTTTGAACTCATGGAAGCAAATACAGATCTCGAAACGGTTGAAATTGTTTTTGAATCGAATAAATCTGCTGCGACTACCGATATGGTTACTCCGCTATCCGTTCAAAAGCTAACCTCAGTAGAAATTGAATCAAATCCTGGCGGTAACTTTGATGTTTCTAAGGTGGTACAGACTTTACCCGGAGTAGGTGGATCTGCAGGAGGAGCGCAACGAAACGACATCATCATTCGTGGAGGCGCACCCAATGAGAATGTCTATTACTTAGACGGAATTGAAATCCCTGTTTTAAATCACTTTCAAACCCAAGGATCATCAGGAGGCGCACAGGGTATTTTGAATGTGTCGTTTATCGAAGACTTAAAACTCTCCTCCTCTGCGTTTGATGCCCGCTATGATAATGCATTGGCCTCGACATTTGTTATTAAACAAAGACAAGGTAATCGTGATAAGTTATCCGGTAACTTAAGAGCTAGTTTCACTGAAAGTGTTGTTACGCTCGAAGGGCCAATGGGTGAAAAAAACGACTTCCTTTTATCGGCAAGAGCTTCCTATTTGGATTTACTATTCACGCTCATTGATTTACCTATTCGACCAAATTTTACGGATTTTCAATTTAAAACAACTTTCCGTCCTGATAATAAAACAACCATTATGTTGCTTGGACTAGGGGCTTATGACCGTTTTAATTTTGCTCCTACTAAAGTTGATAACGACGAAACCGAATTTCTGCGTCGTTCGCTGCCGTTCATCACGCAATGGAATTATACGAATGGTGTTTCATTTAAACGTCGCGTAAACGACGGCTTTTATACCTTAGCTTTGAGTCGCAACATGTTCGACAATCAACTCGATCAATTCGAAGATGCCCAAAACGGCAATGAAGAGTTTCGAAATTTTGGTTTAAACTCCCAAGAAATCGAAAATAAATTTCGTTTTGATTGGAACCAATACAAAAAAGGATGGAAGTACTCTTTTGGATTAATGGGACAGTATGTCAAGTACAACTATGCACTTTACAATAAGATTCAGGCAGCGACACTAGACTCTGCAGGAAACGTGATCATTCCTGCCATTGAGATTAATACCAATACAGCAATTGATTTTTTCAAATATGGTGCCTTTGCTCAGGTCTCAAAGAATTTCTTTAAAGATCGACTACTTGTTTCAGCCGGCGTGCGTTCTGATATGAATACATTCACTGAATCGGGCAATAATCCCCTTAAAACCTTATCTCCACGCTTATCTTTAGCTTATCATCTGAATGATAAATGGGATATTACCGGTACAATTGGACGCTATTATAAGATTCCAACCTATACTTCCCTGGGCTACAGAGATACAGAAGGTACGCTTACCAATCGCGACATGGAATACATCCAATCTGATCATTATGTTTTAGGAACACAGTGGCTACCAAATGAAGGTTTACGAATCACCGTTGAAGGCTTCTATAAGCAATACAAAAACTACCCTGTATCGGTTGCAACAGGAATCTCACTGGCTAATCAAGGGCAAGAATTTGGCGCTGTTGGCAACGAAGACGTTGTCAGTATTGGCGTAGGTGAAACATATGGTTTTGAAGTCTTTTTGCAGCAAAAATTAGTCAACAATATCTTTTACGTTCTCAGTTATACCTATGTAAGGTCTCTTTTTTCAGGTTTGGATGGCGAATTATTCCCATCTGCTTGGGACAGTCAGCATTTATTGTCTTCTACCTTTGGATGGAATTTCGGAAAAGGTTGGAAACTTGGCTTAAAATATCGCTTTGCTGGGGGCACACCTTATACACCATTTGATTTAGAAGCTTCACAAGAGGTCTATGCATTCACCGGAAATGGTGTGCTTGATTTTAACGCGGTCAATAGTGTTCGATTAAGATCGTTTAATCAATTAGACTTCCGTTTAGATAAAATTGTCAACCTAAAAAAAGTGAGCTTTGATTTTTATGTAGACATTCAAAATATTACGGTATTCAAACAAGAATCTCCGCCTTATTATACCTTCCAGCGAAATGAAGACAATACAGGTTTTGCTACGACGGATGGACAACCACTGGCACCCGATGGTTCAAATGCATTTCCTTTAACCATTGAGAATCAAAGTGCATTGATCACCCCTACAATTGGAGTCATCTTTGAATTTTAAAATCAAAGAAAAGTTAAGCTTATTAATGCATGATCTGCCCCCCCCTCTTTGCCACTTCCTGGACCTAACTTAATTTCATGATGAGCCAGGTTGATAAGCATCTCTTTTTGGACAAAACGCTCATTTCATGTTTTCAGCAGCAAACATACTGTGCATGGTCTCCCAAAGCTCGACTCCCTGATGGTTAAGGTCAGCTTTATAATGATTCATCCGCCATTGCAGAATTGTAAAGCGCATAGTCCCCATAAATATAGGGCTCAATTGTTCCGTGTCAATATCATTTCGAATTGAACCATCTAATTGCCCCATTTTTATTATGGCTTCAACCTTACTTTTCTTATTAGACATGAGATTCTTTACCTTCTCAGATAGCATCGCGTCATTTTGAAAACTAGCTTCAGCAAAAATGACCATTACAATAGCTGGGTGTCTCGAAAAATGATCAAATTGATATTTTACAATTCGTTCTAGCTTAAAAAGGCCATTACCTTCGTCATTTATAATTTCATTTATTTTTTCTTTGAGACGCTGCCCATAGAATTGCAACATAGCTGATAAAATCTCAGTCTTATTTTTAAAATGTCGATATAAAGCTGGTTCTGAAAAACCTACAGATTCTGACAATGCTTTAGTGGTCAAAGACTGGATCCCACCTCCATTTATTAACTTAGTTGCAGCATTGATGATTTCGATTTGACGATTGCTGTAATTCGCCATTTCCATTACTCAAAATACATATTAAACTCCTCCATTGAAGCCTCAATTTCGACGTACATAGCTGCGTGATCATCTTCCTCTTCTGCATCTCTCAAATCATTGACCAAATCAATAAAAGGCAATAACCATTTATGTAATTCATCGTGTGCCTGACCTTTCATGGTGCAGCTTTTTGTTAATTTACCAATATGAGCTTTTAATGTCTTCGCTATAGGCAGATAATCTTTTTCAGCTTGCGCCGAATAAGTTAGCATATCCGCTTCCATATTACGAATATGAATCATCATCTCTTCATTGACCTTCCATTTTTTATTGTCAATCAATTCGATATCGTAAGAATTTCGAGTTGGCTCAGCGCGAGAGGTTTCAGGTTCTTCAACTGTTTCGGAAACTTCTGTGGTTGAAGTTGTTTCTAGAACTTTCTCTTGATTTTCTTCGGCGCTATTACACGAAAAAAGAAACGCAGCTATTGCAGCGAATGCAATGATCTTTTGAATTTTCATTGTTATAAGTTAGTTAGTACTCACTAACAAAGGTAATGTTTTTTCTTGACCCGGACCTCTTTTAATACTGACCTTTCTTTAATATGAAAATCTGAAATTATCATTGTGCATTAATTCAAAGTAAAATAAGAAAAAAGCCCCGCATTTGATAGAAGTCAAAAGACGGGGCTTTTTTCAGTGCTAAAATCTTCTATTTCACCTTATAATCAATAATCCCCATATTGTAAAGCGTAAAACTCATCTCGTCCGCATAAGCATCTAAAATCTTTGATACCGGAGTACCAGCTCCATGTCCGCCATCTGTTTCGATTCGAATTAGCACAGGATTTGAACCAGCTTGTTTCGCCTGTAATTCAGAAATAAATTTAAATGAGTGTGCCGGAACAACACGATCATCGTGGTCGCCGGTGGTCACAAATGTTGCCGGATATTCCGTACCCTCTTTAACATTGTGAACAGGTGAGTAACCCAATAAATACTCAAACATTTCTTTGCTGTCGTCCGCTGTACCATAATCATAAGCCCAACCTGCTCCAGCAGTGAATGTGTGATAGCGTAGCATATCCAGTACACCGACCGCTGGTAATGCCACCTTCATTAAATCAGGTCGCTGCGTCATTACTGCTCCAACTAATAATCCACCGTTAGACCCACCTTTAATTGCTAATTTATCGGATGATGTATAACCTTCTTTGATCAAGTACTCGCCCGCCGCAATAAAGTCATCATATACATTCTGCTTCTTCATTTGTGTACCGGCATCATGCCATTCTTTCCCATACTCTCCTCCTCCTCTGAGGTTTGCTACTGCATATACACCTCCTTGCTCCATCCATACAACGTTCGTAACACTAAAACGAGGTGTCAGACTGATGTTAAATCCCCCATAACCGTATAAGATTGTTGGATTAGTCCCATCCAATTCTACACCCTTTTTATAGGTGATAATCATAGGTACTTTCGTACCATCTTTTGATTCATAAAAAACTTGCTTCGACTCATAGGCCGACTGATCAAAGTCGATTCCTGGTTTCCAATACTGCGCTGACTGTCTTGCTTTTGGATCAAACGTGTAAATCGATCCTGGTGTGTGATAATTACTGAATGAATAATAAAGAATTTCGTCTTCTTTTTTACCACCAAAACCACTCGCTGTTCCAACCCCAGGCAAGTCAACTTCACCCAGCATATTGCCTTCGTAATCATACTGCAACACTTGAGAAACGGCATCCTTCATATAACTCGTAAAGAAGTATCCTCCTCCAGTGGATGGGCTTAAAACGTTCTCTGTCTCTGGAATAAAATCAACCCAGTTCTCAGTTGTTGGGTTTGCGGCATCAACAGTTACGATACGCTTGTTCGGCGCATCCAAATTCGTAACGATATAAAGCTTACTTTCTTCATTTTCGATGACATAGGAATCACTATCAAATCCTTCAACAATTGGAACAATTTTCCCGCTAGGATCCTGCAAATCGACAATACTCATTTCGTTACCAGATGTGGAAACCGAACCGGAAATAATCAAATAGCGGTCATCTTCTGTTACTTCTCCTCCAACGTATCGTCGTTTTTCTGCTTCGGTTCCTCCGTAAATCAATTGATCCGAATCTTGAGGTGTTCCAAGCTTGTGAAAATAGAGTTTATGCTGATCTGTTTTGGCTGATAATTCACTTCCTTCAGGTTTGTCGTAACTTGAGTAATAGAAGCCTTCATTACCTCTCCAGCTCATTCCGCTGAATTTTACATCTTTCAATGTGTCTTCAAGGATTTCGCCAGATTTTGCATCCATGATAATGATCTTTCTCCAATCTGAGCCTCCTTCTGAAATGGCATAAGCAAAAATACTTCCATCCTTCGAAAAAGAAGTTGCGCCCAAAGAAATTGTTCCATCCTCGGCAAACGTGTTCGGATCTAGAAAAACCTCTTCTTCACCAGCTTCGTTTTTACGATACATAACGTACTGATTCTGCAATCCGTCATTCTTGAAATAATACGTTACGCCACCTTCCTCAAATGGCGCAGAAAGTTTTTCATAATCCCAAAGTTCGGATAAGCGCTCTTTTATCTTATCCCTGAATTCAATATCAGTTATATAACCAAACGTAAACTCATTTTGCGTTTTAACCCATTCTTCCGTTTCTTCACTTCGATCATCTTCTAGCCAGCGATAAGGATCTTTCACCGTTGTTCCGAAATACACAGAACTGTCATTTCCCATTCGTGTTACCGGATAAACTAGAGGTTCTTGGTTGACCATTTCATTATCGTTAGAGGTGGTTTCTCCGCCACATGCAGCAAGTAATAAAACACTTGTAGGTAAAAAAGTTTTGAGTTTCATCTTATACTAATTTATTAATTTGAATCAAAATTAATGAAAGAAATAGGATGAGGTTTACCGTTTATCAAATTTTAAGATTTAGAAGAAAAAAAATCCCCCTGGAACGGTACCCTCTCTATGCATAGAGAGGGTACCGTGATTTGGGCCGGAAATTTTTCTTTTGGCAATTCGATTTTTTTATCCTAGATTTGCTTCTCAACCCCATCACAAATTTTATTTTTCATGTCAAAGCTGTATTACAGAAAATACAGAGGGGGTTCTTGTCGCTTACAATCATGGAATTATGCTTGGAGCGCTGCTTATTTTGTAACGATCAATACCAAACATCACCGTCATTTTTTTGGATTTATTGAAGAAGGAGAAATGTGTCTCTCTGCTCTTGGGCAAATCGTACTGGAAGAATGGCAGCGAACGTTAGAACTGCGACCTGATATGAAATTGGAACTCGACGCATTTGTCATTATGCCAAACCATATACATTTTATCATCATCATTGGTGGAAATGAATTTAACGAGGTTGATTTTGATGCATCTCATACGCGATCTTTTCCTTACAGCGGAAATCGATTTGGACCGCAACGCAAAAATTTAGCCTCAATTGTTAGAGGATTTAAAGCTTCGATCACTATTCGAGCACGTGAAATTGATCCTGAATTTGAATGGCAACGGAAGTATTATGATCGCATTATTCGCGATCATCGTGGACTAGAATTGGTTAAGCGATATATTAACAACAATGTCCAACAGTGGAAACAAGCCAGTTAGGTTCAACCCAGTCGGAAGTGAATTGGTAAAGTGAATAATAAGGATTTTACTTGTGTATGTTCTTTTCCGGGAATCCATGGAGGCATTCTTTCTATTACTCGGATAGCCTCGTTAGATAGTAGTTCATCGGGAGATTTCAAGACTTTTATTTCTGATAAATCTCCATCCAAACCGACCATAAATTGAACATAGACTATTCCCTGAATTCCATTTTCAACAGCTTCTTGCGGATACGCAACATTTTCGCTGACAAATTGGAACATCGCCATTTCGCCTCCGGGAAAACTTGCATCCTGCCAATATATTTCCTGTCCTTTTGGAATCAATTCACCGGCTTTATTCCAATATTGACTTGAATCCGTTTGACCGTCGCTATACAAAGCGTATTGAGACAAACGTCCGTCTTCAAAATAATATTTCCATTCTCCCTCTTTCTTTCCGTTAACGTATAATCCACTATCACGCATAGTGCCATCCTCATACCAAGCCATATAGGCACCGTCGTATTCTCCTTGTTTGTAATTGCAAAATCTTTTAGTCCTTCCATTTCGATATTTGGCAGTCCACTCTCCTACTTTTTCACCGTCAGCATAAACGCCTCCAATGCGCGTGTCACCAACATGAATAAGCCATTTACCATCCTGAACACCTTGGTTATAGGTGCCTTGTTTAATTAAACTGCCTCGCCTATTTCGATACTCCCAGTAGCCCTGCTCGAGGCCAACTAAATAACTCCCAGATATGCGCAAAGTACCATTGGTTATTTTTTTATAAGTTCCATTTAAGGTATCACGCTTATATGTTTTAATAAAGGCTGTATCACGGCCATACCTGTTAAGTGTCACCCAAGTGCTATCCTTTAAATCATTTTTAAAGTAACCAGTTATCTCATAGGGCTGAGAAACGACTGTTTTTTTATCTCGCCAATATTCCGTTTTGTAGCGCTTATATGATCCATTCTTTACCTTCAAATCGGCAGATGAGTATGTTGTTTCGGCCATTGGCCTTTTTGTTTCTTTATAGATCAATTCCTCCACAAAAACACCCTCAGACTCTTTAGTCACGATACGAATCATAACCGCATCTCCCTTCTTACAAGGTTCGGCTTTCGTATTGAGAAATTCTCACTTTATCTCCTGACCCAGAGCTGGACTGAAAAAAGTTGATAGGCATAATAATATGATGAAACTGCACTCGGAAATAAATCTCATGAAATTTTGAATCGTTTGTATTGTCGAAGAGCAAAGTTAATCGTTTAAACTTAAGGATTTGTCTGAAGCATCCAGTTTTATCAGTTCATCTCGACTCTTGTTTATGAAATAAATCGTATTTTTGCCCACCTCAATTACCGTGATAAGACAATGAATTCAACCTTAACGACAAATCGACTTTTGATCATATTGGTGGTGCCGCTTATTTTTTATTTGCTGCATATTCTGTCGTTCATTTTTATTCCGTTGATATCCTCCATGTTTATTGCTTTGCTCTTTGTTCCGTTAATGCGAAGACTCAAAAAGCGAGGTGTACCTAAGGTTTTTTATGTCAGTATTTCTGTTGGATTAATGGTTCTATTTGGCGTCGCTGCATTTGTTATGTTGCGCTTATCGAGTGAGGAGATTTTATCAACTCAAGATGCCTTTTTGGAGAAGGCAGGGAATAAAATTGAGAATAGCGAATTCATTCAAACCTATGTCTTACCTCCCAGTGTTAATAGAGAAAGTCAGGGTTTTAGTTTGGACAGTGAGACGACCATGCAAATTGCTCAGCCTGTTTTAAAATTTGTATCTAACCTTCTTCCTCAGTTATTGATGACATTGTTTTTTGTGATTTTATGGCTATCAGAATCCATCAATTTTGAGAGTGTCATGAATAGCACTTTTATAAAGATGAAGCATACGTCCGTTAAGACCTTCCGTAGGATCGAAAAGGATATTATCACGTTTATCGTTGTGAAGTTTTTGATCAGTTTTGGAACGGGTGTTTTCACAGGTCTATTTTGTTATTTATTTGATGTATCCTTCCCGATTTTCTGGGGAATATTCGCCTTTGCCATCAACTTTGTCCAAATGGTCGGATCCTTTATTACAGTGATTCTTTGCTCGTTATTTGCCTTTGTCGAATTAGACCAATCGGGCAGTCTTTTATTCTTTGTCTTGACACTAACCGGAACACAGGTCTTATTTGGTTCTATCCTGGAACCCATCTATATGGGAAAATCGTTTTCTCTCAATGTCATTACAGTTTTAATCATGTTAATGTTCTGGGGATTTATATGGGGAATTCCAGGTATGATTCTATCGATCCCCATCACTGTTTTCTTGAAAATTCTTTTTGAGCAATTTAACCGCACTAAAGTGATTGCTCAGTTGATGGGTTGATGAAATTCTTTCTTTTTCTACGCGTATTTAAGTATTGACTTTCTAAATACGCCTTTTTGTTCATTGCGCATTCAATTTTCATGTTTGTAAAAAACTAGGTATTTATACTGTTGGATTTATCTATAAATATTCCCAGATTTGATCCGAAATAATATAAACCCTTAGACCATGAAAAACATTCGGTTTGAACCTATCATTCCAACACTATTATAAAATAGGAAGTTTGCCGGAGCAATACAATTTATCAAATCATTTTACTTTGCTCGGCGGACCAATTTTTAGGAAAATTAAAGACGATAAAACAAGTATCTCTTTCGGTCTTGATGCAGGTTTATTAAATACGGAATATGGTGCTAAACATAAGGATGATTTTACGCTTAGAATTCGCGTAGGAATTCCGTT